>DATENK010000416.1:0-12039 GCA_035275085.1 Verrucomicrobiia bacterium
GCGCGCAAATCGTAATCCGAGTCCGGCGATGGAAATCCATAGAGATGCGCGCCGCTGATTGTGGCAAACAGCAATGGATACGGCTGCGCCGCGACGATGCGGTAAAGACGGGGATCGATGGTCATATTCGCTTGGGCTCAGTGACCATCAAACGCCTTGCCTTGAGGAGAAACTCGTTGGCCCACGAATAATCGGGGCGATCGGGCAATTTGGTTGAGGCGAAAGCTTCGTCGAACTCTTTGTGAAGCCGAAGGCGCCAGCCGTTGACGTCGGGCCAGGGTTGTTCGGCGCGTTTGATGCGCAGCAGGGCGTCACGGTGCTCGTCGAGGCGGACGCGGAGTTCGCCTTCCCGTAGAGCGGTGATGCCGGAGAGCAATAAGCGCATGAGGTGCATGGCGTGTTTCCATTTGATCTCGCCGCGCGCCCGAAGGTCCTGCTCCAACTTTTTGAACTGGCTCATAACATAGCCGTTATAGGTCTGGTAAATGAGCTTGGAGAGGAAACGCTGGCGAGCGGCCAATAATTCTTGCGCCAGCGGTGTGGAATGCTCGACGAGGGGCGTATGCAGGCATTCGAGGATGTTCGGGTTGGCTTTTAGAGCCATCACCAGGAACTTCTGCAGTTCCCAATATGCTTCCTGCGTATCGTTATTCTCGATTTGCTCGGGCACGCCATACAAAGACCAGTGCAGGTTCGCGGGCGGCAGGTAAATGCCGCGGCGATCCACGTCTGACGCATCATCGCTCAAACCGAACGCCTGCAGCCGATGACGCATCGATAAATAATGAAGGGCTTCCAGAATTCGAAGTCCGCGCTGGCTTCGATGGAGCCCCGGCCCACGGCCTCATCGCTTTTGAATTCTTTCAGGATCGAGAACTCGCTCCGTCTAAGCATCGCTTGGGCACCATCGTTAAATCGAACCTTATAGGCATGCTGCGCGTCCGACGGAGATTCAATGATGACCGCCACGCCGCCGGCAGGGATGAGACAGCCGCCGCCGATCTGATTCGCATTGTTGCGAGTGACGATCCGCGTGCCTGCGGAGAGGATCAGATGAACGGGATGGCTCATCCTGGAGCCGCATTGTAGGTGAACGACTGTCGGTAAACCAGTGACTTTAACGCGAATGGGCGCGGGATTTAAACCGGCGGCTGGCATTACGCAAGTTGCGTTTCCGTAAACAGGTTTATCGCTGCCGAAGCGAATCCGCGCAATTCCAGGTTTGCCGGAAGGGTCCCGAAGCTCCCCTCGCGTGCGAGCTGCACGGAATACCCTGCGACTGCCGAACGTCCAATGTAGTGCTTGCGATATGGGGTTTGGCCCCGTAAATAGGTATGATGGACTTATCGAAGCCGAGCCCTTGGTGTGCGCCCTTCTTGTGGAGGACAGGCGCGATGCTCGGCTTTGCATGTTTAGCTATTGGTTGCAAGCGCGAGCAAATCAGCGTTTACACGGTGCCAAAAGAGCTGCCAGCGCACGTCGCTGAGGCGAACCAGGACGAGACCGTGCCCGGCGCGGAGGTGATCCATTACAAGACGCCTTCTGGATGGACGGAAGAGGCGGCGGGTGGGATGCGCGTCGCGGCCTTCTCAATTCCCGACCAAAAGGGAAAGCAAATTGATGTGTCAGTGGTTCCATTACCGCAAATCAGGGCTTCGAAGGCTGATGTGGCAAATCTCTGGCGGCAGCAACTTGGCCTGGCTCCGCTCACGGACGACGAACTGTCCCGTGATAGTCAAAGCGTCACAATTGGTGGCGTAGAGGCGGAATTGTTCGACATCGGGAGCGAAAAACCGACCATCGAAGGGAAAGACAAAGCGCGCGTTGTCGTGGCCATGCTGCCGCACTCACAGCGAACCTGGTTCTTCAAGATGAGCGGCGAAGACGAAGCGGTCCGCGCTCAAAAATCCGCATTCCTGGAATTTCTTAACTCGGTCGAATTCCGGGCAGGACATCCGGACGCGGCACCAGGCCGATTTACAAGCACGAACGTGAAGCGGGTCCCCGGATCCAGCCCGGAAGGTTTGCCAGGTTCGGGTGCGCGCCCGGATTGGCAAGTGCCCTCAGGGTGGGAAGAAGTGCCACCACCGCAAATGCTGCTCGCCAAATTTGTGATGCCAGACAAAGAACAGCCGAAGGCTGAGGTCACGGTCAGCGTCTTTCCCGGCGATGCAGGCGGCGTGCTTCAGAACGTCAATCGGTGGCGGCGGCAGATCAAGCTCGATCCGGTACAACCGGAATCATTGGAAAAAATGACCACATCGCTTGATCTGGCTGAAGGTAAAGCAATTCTGGTCGATTTAACCGGGGAGAATCCCACCAATGGTCAGCCCACCCGCATCATCGGGGCGATCTTGCCCAAAGGAGACCGTACCTGGTTTTACAAATTGATGGGGCAGGAGCAAATTGCTGAGCGCGAGAAGGCGGCGTTCATCAAATTCGTGCAAACCGCGGCACATCCAAATGGTTGAAAAGATTCTGAAGTTTTTCAATTCGCTGAGGCTGACAGTAGCACTGTTGGGCTTCGGCCTTGTGCTGGTGTTCATTGGAACGCTGGCGCAAGTGGATGAAGGCCTTTACCAGGCGCAAACCCGTTATTTCAAAAGCTGGTTTATCTCCAATCCAACGATTTTCGGGGCGAAGATTCCGATAATCTTTCCCGGTGGTTACCTGATCGGCACACTACTGCTGATAAACCTCGTGGTGACTCATGTTACCCGCTTTCCCTTCACCAAAAAGAAATTGGGCATCCATCTGATTCATGGCGGCATTGTGCTGTTGCTACTCGGCCAGTTACTGACCGATGCGCTGTCCACCGAAAGCGCGATCAGATTTGCCGAAGGCGATTCGCGAAATTATTCGGAGGATTTCCACGCGAGCGAGTTGGTCCTGATCGATACATCGGACCCAAACCAGGACCGCGTGGTGGCGATCCCGGAAGGTTTGTTGGGCAACGGCCAAGAGATACGTCATGCCAACGTTCCAGTGACGCTACGGATCCGTGAGTATTGGCCAAACTCATGGCTGCTGGATCAGCCGACGAACAATTCAGTACAAATTTCGGTGTCGCAAGGATTGGGGTCAGGGTTGCATCTGCTCCCGTTGAAGCCAACGGTGAGCATGGAGCAACGCAATATTCCCAGCGCGATTGTCGAAGTGGTGACGCCGCAAGGACCTTTGGGCACGTGGCTGGTTAGCAGCCAGACCGCCCGCAAACAGCAATTCGCCTATCAGAACAAAACCTACGAACTGGGGATGCGCTTTAAGCGTTACTATAAGCCGTTCAATTTGACCTTGCTTAAGTTTGCGCACGACCGGTATCGCGGCACCGACATCCCGAAAAACTTTGCGAGTCGCGTGCAGATCCAGAAGGCGAGCACGGGTGAAAATCGTGAGGTGGAGATTTCAATGAACAAGCCGCTGCGTTACAATGGTGAAACCTATTATCAAGCTGGTTTCGATGAGCACAATGACGAGCGTGAACATAAAATAACCATCCTGCAAGTGGTCCATAACCCGAGTTGGCTCACACCGTATTTCTCGTGCGTGCTGGTGGCGTTCGGGATGATTGTCCAGTTTGCCGCGCACCTCATAGGATTTGCGAAACGGAGGAGCGCATGAAGTGGGTTTACAAGATTTTGCCCTGGTGTTTTGCCGCCTTGTTCGTTGCGGAAATTATTGCGGTGGTGATGCCGAAGCAGGAAACAGGGTTCCACACTCGTGAATTTGGCCGATTGCCTGTTCTGCTCAACGGCCGCATTCAGCCGTTCGATTCGGTAGGCCTGAACTCCCTGCGCGAGATCCGAGGGACCGGGGATGTGCCGCTGGAGGGCAACGGCGCGGATGGTTCATGGGGCGAGTGGGAGCAATTGCGCAAGAACCCAAAGGCACTGCCTTTGAGCGAACGCAAGTGGTGGCAGTTCGGCAAACACCCGAAAAAGCTCAAAGCGACCGCGTGGCTCCTGGAGGTCATGATGCGGCCCGAGTCGGCGGATCAACGCCCGATCTTTATGATTCATCATCAAGACATTCTGGGTGAGTTGAAGCTTACGGAAAAAGGAGTGGCGAATTCCCTGTTGCACTATTTCAGTTACAATGAGCTGAAGCCGGTGCGCGAGGAAATTCAGGAGCAGGCCATGCAGATCAGGAAAAGCGCTACCGACGAACAGGGACGGCATTTGCCTGAGCGCGAGAAGCTCTGGACGCCGGTTCAGAAGCAAATGGTGCGTCTGGAAAGCGCGATTGTGACGTACGACCGCTTAAAGAACAGTTTGCGTCCGCAAACCTCCGACGATTTCGCCCAGGAGTTGGCAGATTTCCAAAAACTCGCCGGCCCCGGGAAAGTCGCCTTTCGGGCCCAGCAGGAACAAAAGGAGTTCGACCAGGAGGCACTCGACCGATTCGCCGAGCCTCTAAATCATTACTTCGTGATGTCCAAGTGGGCGTTGCCGATGATCGTGCCGCCGCTGCATTCCGAGAAATCACGGGACGAATGGGTAAATGCCGGCACTGCGATTCTTGAGTCCGTGCGCGGCGGCGAGCTGCACCCGGCGATAACGTGGTTTGCGAGAATGGCCACGGCTTACCGCCACGACAAACCCGATGAATTCAATCGCGCGATTGCCGAATATAAGGAATGGCTTGGCGCGAAGTTCGGGCCGGAACTGACCAAAGGACGGCGCGAGTTTTTCTACAATAACGTGCAAGGGTTCCTGCATGCTATCATCATGTATATTTTCGCGTTCCTGCTGGCCGGAGGATCGCTGCTCACGCTAGGTGTCATGCCCAATTTATCCGAATCGCTGCGGAAGTCGGCGTTGTACGTCGTGATTATCGCGGGGCTGGTGCACACCGCCGGACTTATCTTTCGCATGGTGCTGGAGGGGCGCCCGCCCGTGACGAATCTATACTCATCGGCGATTTTCATCGGCTGGGGCGCCATGGTATTGGGTTTGGTCCTTGAGAAAGTTTATCGCGTCGGCATCGGCCTTGTGGTCGCGTCACTTGCTGGGTTCGTGACGCTGATCATCGCACATAATCTTGCTTTGGGCGGGGACACCATGGAAATGCTGCGCGCGGTGCTGGACACGAACTTCTGGCTGGCGACACACGTCGTCGTGGTCACGCTGGGCTATGCTTCGACATTCGTAGCAGGGTTGCTGGCGATTCTATATATTTTCTTGGGCGTGTTTACGCCAGTCCTCACGCACAAGTTAGGCCAATCATCCGCGGCGGGTGGAAGCGATTTGAGCAAGGCGCTCGCGAAGATGGTTTACGGCATTGTTTGCTTCGCGACGCTGTTTAGCTTTACGGGAACAGTGTTGGGCGGGATTTGGGCGGACCAATCGTGGGGCCGATTCTGGGGCTGGGACCCCAAGGAAAACGGCGCGCTTATCATTGTGATTTGGAACGTGATCATTCTGCATGCGCGGTGGGGCGGCCTGGTGCGGGAGCGCGGATTGATGAACCTGGCGGTCTTCGGAAACGTGGTAACGAGCTTTTCGTGGTTCGGCGTGAACATGCTGGGAATTGGCCTGCACTCTTACGGGTTCATGGACGCGGCCTTCAAATGGCTGATGGCTTTCGTCGCAAGCCAACTCCTCATTATCGCCTTGGGCCTACTGCCAAAACAATATTGGCGGAGTTTCCGGGGACAACCGCCATCCGGTCCGATATCCGGTAGCCCCGAAATTCTTCCCGAAGGCGCAAAAGCGTGATCAGACGAGAAGTTCATTGAAGCTCACACCAAAGCCGTCCAAAAGCTTTGATCGAGCCGTTTGAGCATCACTCGTCCGAGCATAGGTTTGAAAAGTGCCTTTCACGAGCTCAAGCACCTCGATTGATGCGCGCTCGGGATCAATGATCCAATACTCTTTTACGCCGAATTCGCTGTATAGCTCTCTCTTTTCAATCCGATCACGCCGCCACGTCCGGGAAACGGTCTCCATGCAAAGATCGGGTGCTCCACGAATGCGGTCTTGAAGAATAGCCATGTTGGCGTTCGAGATGAAGAGCACATCCGGCTGAACGACGCGAGTTTGTGTTAAAATTACATCGAGTGGGCTTACGAACACTCGGCCGAGCTTTTTCTCGTTTACGAATTCCCGGAGGCGGCTTGCAAAGCTCAATACAATTGTTTGATGCTTCGGTGTCGGTGTTGGCGACATAATCAGTTCCCCATCCCACAACTCCATGGGCTCGTTGCTTTCGCCCATTTCCGCCAGCAATTCGTCGTAGGTCCAGTAACGCTTTTCCTTACGTTCTTCGAAAGCATCGGACTCTCGCAAGACTGCACTTGCCATGGCTTAGAATACCCTTTATTAGCGCGCCAAATCAATGGCCTTTGGGCACCCAAATTTTTCTGGCACGGACCGCTATTTTTCGGCAGGCTCGACCTATATGAAACCTTCTCGCAATCGCACAGCTATCTCTCGTCGCAGCTTTCTTGCAACGGCCGGTGCAGCCGTGACCGCGCCGCTGGTTCTGCCATCGAATCTCCTCTTTGGCCAGAACACGCCCTCCAACCGGATCGTGATGGGCATCGTCGGTTGGGGAATGATGGGCCCCGGGAACACGAGCGCATTGATGAAGGAAAAGGATTGTCAGGTTGTTGCCGCGTGCGATCTGGACAAACGGCCTCTCGCAAAGGCCGTTGAGGCGATTAACAAGCATTACGGCAACAGCGACTGCAAAGAATATCACGACTATCGTGAAATGATGGCGCGCAATGACATCGACGCCGTGATGCTCGCTGTTCCCGATCATTGGCACGCTTTGACGTCGGTCGAAGCGTGCAATCGTAAGAAAGATATTTACGGAGAAAAGCCGTTGGCGCGCACGATCGCCGAGCAACAGGCGATTGTCAAAGCGGTGCAAAAAAACAAACGCATCTGGCAGACCGGTTCATGGCAGCGTTCGACTGCTAATTTCCACAAGGCAGTCGAGATCGTGCGTAATGGTCTGATCGGTAAAATCCATCGCGTCGAGGTTGGGTTGCCGGCGGGACACGTCGATTTCAAAAAGACCGCCGACAAAATGCAGGTCACGCAGCCGCCCCCAGAACTGGATTATGCGATGTGGATTGGGCCCTCCAAAATGATGCCTTACATCGAGGGCCGCGTTCACATGAATTGGCGCTGGAATTACAACACCGGCGGCGGCCAGCTTCTGGATTGGATTGGCCATCATGGCGACATCGCGCATTGGGGCTTGGACTTCGACAATACTGGTCCGATGGAAATCGAAGGCGAAGGTGAATTCCCGCCCGAAGACGCCGTCTGGAATACGGCCACCAAGTATCGCGTCGAGCTGAAATATCCTAAGGACGTCACCATGACCATTGCGGGCGGGCACAAGGATATTCGCTCCGGCACCAAATGGATCGGTGACGATGGTTGGGTATGGGTTGATCGCGGCGGTTTTGAGGCTTCAAAAGCCGACTGGAAGGATTGGAAGCGCGTTCCTGAAGAGCAGCGCAAAGTGGAGATCCTGAAGTCCGACAGCCATTATCGCAACTTCCTGGATTCGGTGAAGTCGCGCAAACCGACTATTACTCCCTCCGAAGTTGCGCATAACTCGGCTATCCCGGGGCATCTGGGCCTTATTTCCATGCTCGTGAAGCGCAAGATCAAATGGGACGCGAAGAAGCAAGTGATCGTCGGCGACAAGGAAGCCAGCAAGTTGCTGACGCGCGAGTATCGCGAGCCCTGGAAACTGGTTTGACGCTGGACCCGGAGGAAATCCGCCACGCTGTTCGTCTCGCTTTGGCTGAGGATATCGGCGGGGGCGACGTCACCTCTGATGCGACGATTCCCGCCGATGCGCGCGCGATGGCGATCATGGTAGCGCGCCAACCGCTGGTGCTGGCGGGCATTGCCTTTGCCGAAGCAGCCTTTGCGGCGAATAAGATCGCACGTCACCTTAAGGACGGCGAATCCGCGGGAAAGGGCGAGCACCTGCTCCGCGTTGAGGGCACCGCCCGTTCCATTCTTGCAGCCGAACGTGTTGCCTTGAATTTCGTTCAACGACTTTCCGGCATCGCGACCCTCACGCGCGCGTTCGTCGATGCTGTGCGCGGGACGCGAGCCAAAATCCTCGACACGCGCAAAACGACTCCAGGTTGGCGGAGGTTCGAAAAATACGCGGTCAAATGCGGCGGCGGCGAAAACCACCGCTTTGGCCTGTTTGATATGGTGCTCATCAAGGATAATCACCTCGCCGCCGTTCGTGGAAATGTCGTCGCAGCCGTGCAAACCGCGCGCAAAAAATCGCCGTCCCTGAAAATTGAGGTCGAGGCGGATACCTTGGACCAGGCGGACCAAGCGGTGGAGGCCGGCGCCGATATTGTGCTTCTGGACAACATGACCGCGGAGCAGCTTCGCCGCGCCGTGAAACGGATAGGTGGGCGTTGTAAGACGGAGGCCAGCGGCGGCGTCACATTGGCCAACGTTCGCGAGATTGCGGATACTGGCGTCGATTACATTTCCGTCGGCGCGCTCACCCATTCTGCACCCGCTGTTGATATCGGCCTCGACTTCGCGCAATGACCCTCGATGCCCAAATCCTCTCCGCCCTTCGAAGCGCCGGCTCGGGCGCGGTCTCGGGCGCCGAGCTTTCGCAAACGCTCGGGGTTACTCGCGCCGCCATTTGGGCGCGCATCGAGGACCTCCGTTCATTTGGATATGAGATCGAAGCCAGTCCGCATCACGGTTACAAGCTCCTGAATGTGCCAGATCTGCTCCATGCCGACGACCTGCTGTCCCTGGTGCAACCTGGCCAAATCATCGGTCGCGACATTCGCGTCTTTCAGGAAACGCAATCCACTAACGACGTCGCTGAGAAACTTGCGCGCGACGGAGTTCCCGAAGGTGTGGTGGTGTTCGCGGAATCCCAAACCCGCGGGCGCGGCCGCCTGGGCCGCAAGTGGCTTTCACCACGCGGCAAAGGGCTCTGGTTTTCGGTGTTGCTCCGCCCCGATCTGCGGCCGCAAGCTGCGACTCAACTCACCGTCGCCGCTGCCACTGCGCTTGTCCGTGCAATTCGTAATGTCAGCGGCTTGAACACCGAAATCAAATGGCCGAACGATATACTCATTCGCGGCAAGAAACTCGCCGGCGTGCTTACCGAGCTAAACGCGGAATTGGACCATATCAAATACCTGATCCTTGGGGTTGGCGTGGATGTAAATCTGGCGGCGACTGACCTTCCGGCTGACCTGCGCAAGATCGCCACGTCCTTGAAGATCGAAAGCGGCCAGGGCTTTCGTCGAGCGGACCTCGCGGCGGCGATCCTCCGCGAACTCGATCGTGATTACGAACGCATTCGCAAGCGCCAGTTTGCTGCGATCGCGGATGAATGGCAGGCACGTTGCGCAACCCTCGGCCGGCGCGTGACGATCCAAATCGGGGAGCGTACCTCACATGGTTGCGCCGAATCTCTCGACGCTGACGGCGCGTTGTTACTCCGCACGGATCATGGACACCTGGAACGTATTATCGGCGGTGATGTCACCCTTCAGAAATGATTCTGCTGCTGGACATCGGCAACACGCATACGCACCTCGGATTCAGCGCCGGCGGCAAGCTCCGCCGGACGTTGGATGTTGCGACTCACAGTTGGTTCGCCGGCAAAGGAACCACCGATCTCGACCAATTTCTTGCCGGGCATCGACCTGAAGCCGCCGCGCTCTGTAGCGTCGTTCCTGATGCCACGCCGCTCGCAGTTTTGGCAGTGCAACAAATCGCTAAAGTCGATCCGTTGGAACTCACCAGCAAAACCGTTCGCGGCATCGGCATTGATTACCCGAAGCCCCAGACCATCGGGCCCGACCGTCTCGCAAACGCGTTGGCTGCCCGCCACCTCTTCGGCGCGCCCGCTGTCGTAGTCGATTTTGGCACCGCTGTGACCTTTGATGTGTTGGATGGGCGCGGGAATTACGTCGGGGGCATCATCGCTCCCGGTCTGAATGTTATGACCGATTACCTCCACGAGAAAACGGCATTGCTTCCGAAAATAAAAATGCGCGAGACGCGCGCGGTGATTGGAAAAAGTACGCAACAAGCCATGCTCATCGGCGCCGTACGTGGATACCGCGGCCTGATCCGCGAGTTGGTGAAAGCCTTGGGCTCGGAATTGAAAGCCCGGCGCTTGCGCGTCATCGCAACGGGCGGCTATGCCAAACTCATCGCTTCTGGACTTCCCGAAATCACCGCCGTGCGTCCGCATCTGACACTGGAAGGCCTGCAAATCTTTTTGCAACAATGAACGCTTTTGGGATTGTGAAGTGCTGCGGATTTGCAAGCGTTGCTGTCAATTATGAACTTGAAACATTGGCGGATGGTTGGCTTGGCAACGGTAATATGGTTCGCCGGGCTCGCGGCGCGGGGTGAGAATTACGAATACGCAATGATTAAATGGGACGGGCCTGACAAGCTCGCCATGATCTACCCTGATAAAGCTGAGGTTGTGCGTGTATTCAAATTGTCCAAGCTGCCTGCAGACGTGAATGAAGAGGAGTTTTGCCTCACTTGGGGAGCCAATCGATTGGCCAAAGAGGGATGGGAACCCGTTAACATGGATTCACGCCGCATTCTCTTTCGCCGAGCGCCGAAGAATTAAGCGGTTCCAGCCCCCTGGAGCGGTCGCACCATTGACAAGCGGGCGGGATTTTGCAGTGTACGCCGCAGCTTGAGACATATCGACCAATGACCGTCGAGAAGGACAGACGCGGCTACATGCTACGCCTGGTCGTCGGCGCCATTGGAGTGGTCTACGGCGACATCGGCACCAGCCCGCTTTACGCTCTGCGCGAATGTTTCCATGGAACGCACCCGGTGGCGGCCTCGCGTGAGAACGTATTAGGCATACTGTCTCTGATCTTCTGGTCGCTCATGTTCATGGTGTCCTTCAAATACCTCGGGTTCGTGATGCGCGCGAACAACAAAGGGGAGGGCGGAATTCTTTCGTTGCTCGCATTGGCGACTTCCAAGGGCGTGGTCGGTTCGCGCACTGGCGCGCTTTTGACGTGGTGTGGCGTGTTTGGAGCGGCGTTTCTGTACGGGGATGGAATGATCACACCTTCCATCACGGTGCTCAGCGGCGTTGAAGGCTTGGAGGTTGCCACGCCCGTGTTCAAGCCGTTCATCATCCCTATCACCGTTGTTATTCTGATCGGCATGTTTTCGTTTCAATTTCTTGGTACCGGCCGCGTGGGTACCATTTTTGGCCCGATAATGTGCGTCTGGTTCGTGAGTATCGCGGTGCTCGGCATCTATGGACTTGCGATGGCGCCTGGGGTTTTGGCCGCGATCAATCCATACTATGCCGCCGAATTTTTGATCCACACCACGCGTGCAGGCTTCATCGTGCTCGGGGCGGTATTCCTGAGCGTAACGGGCGCTGAGTCGTTGTATGCAGACATGGGCCACTTCGGCGTTCGGCCGATTCGGCGCGCGTGGTTCTACATGGTTTTCCCCGCGCTCCTGCTAAACTACTTCGGGCAGGGCGCCTTGCTACTGCAGAATCCTGCAGCCGAAAACCCGTTTTATTTGCTCGCGCCGCGCTGGGGGATTTATCCGCTCGTCATCATCGCTACCTTCGCTGCTGTCATTGCATCACAAGCGCTGATCGCCGGCGCATATTCTATTACGATGCAGGCGATCCAATTGGGTTATGTGCCGCGCATGGAAATACGGCACACTTCCTCTCTGGAACGGGGGCAGATATACCTGCCCCAAATCAACCTTTTCCTAATGCTCGCCTGTGTGGGCCTGGTGCTTGGTTTCCAGAACTCCAGCAACCTTGCGGCCGCTTACGGCATTGCGGTGACGCTGACAATGATGATGACCAGTATCCTGTTCTGCTACACGGCGCGTCGCATCTGGGGATGGGCGCGTTGGAAGGTGGGGCTGCTTTTAATCGTGTTCGTTGTCCCGGAAATCGTTTTCTTCAGCGCCAACGCGCTCAAGATTACGCACGGTGGCTGGTTTCCGCTGGTGGTCGCGGTCATCATCTTCATCCTGATGACCACGTGGAAAACGG
>DATENK010000417.1:0-11116 GCA_035275085.1 Verrucomicrobiia bacterium
TGCATACCCAGCACCCACCGCCGCTCGCCACCGCACCTTTGGACCCCCCGAGGGAAACTCCCTTAAAATGCCCCTCTCCCGCCAAATCCCATCCCGCTTTGGCCCCAGCCACTGCGGCCAGTCATCCGCACGCAGCAGAAAAGCACCGGCGAGCAAACTGACAACGATCAATTTCACAGTCGCGAATTTACCGCAGCCGATTGCGTCGGCAAAGCCAGTTATGTTCTTCATTCACAATCACTTTCATCCAAAACCTTATTGAAATGCCCGCCCAAAAAGCCGTAGACGCCACCGTCGCATTGTCCTATTTTTGCTCTGTGGCGAACAAAAATTCGGGCGCAGCGGGCAATGAGGCGATGCCATTTGAGGCGGCCTTGAAGCGGCTGGAAGGGATTGTGGAAGCCATGGAATCCGGGGATTTGCCGCTCGAGAGCTTGCTCGAAAAATACGAGGAAGGTTCTCGATTGGTGAAGGTTTGCCAGTCAAAACTGGAAGAGGCAGAACTCAAGATCCAAAAGCTGGAGAAGACCGCCTCTGGCGAATTTGTCTTGAAACCGGCCGACCCCGGCCCTATTCAGGGCAAAAATGAATGAAAGCATGAGTCGGTATCTCGATATGGTGGATGACCCTTCGCACGTGAAAAAACTCACGTTGGACCAGTTGACTTTGCTCGCGGATGAAGCGCGGCAGGAACTAATTACGAAACTCGCCAAGCACGGCGGGCATCTGGGACCGAACCTTGGCGTCGTGGAATTGACCATCGCGCTGCATCGGGTATTCACGACACCCAAGGACAAGTTCGTCTGGGACGTCAGCCACCAGAGTTACGTCCACAAGCTTTTTACTGGCCGGAAGGACCGCTTCCACACCATTCGCACCACCGGCGGCCTCAACGGTTTCGCGTTGCGCACGGAAAGTGAGCATGATTGTTATGGAGCGGGGCACGCGGGAACGGCCCTATCCGCGGCGCTGGGTATGGCGGCGGCTCGCGACCAACGAGGGACGGATGAAAACATCGTCTGCATCTTTGGTGATGCAGCGCTCACGAATGGAATTTCCTTCGAAGCGCTAAATAACATCAGCCACACGACGCGCCGGTTTATCGGCATCCTGAACGATAACGAGTGGAGCATCTCAAAGAATGTCGGAGCGATCGCCAATTATCTGAACAAAATCATTCGCCATCCACGATACAACCGGCTGCAAAAAGATTTGTCGCGCCTCATCCGTAAAATGCCCAAGGGTGAGCTGGCTTTGATGCTTGCGCACAAAGCTGAAGAAGGATTCAAAAACGCCCTTTCGGAAGTGGCGCTCCAGCCCAGCGGCACAACAATGGACAGTGATGGCCGCGGGGGCTATGGCAGCAGCATCCTGTTCGAGGAGATGGGCATGCGTTATCTCGGACCGATCGATGGGCATGATTTAAACATGCTCATCGAAGTGCTCGAATACGCGAAGAGTTGCGACCGGCCAATCGTGTTGCACGTGCTCACCCAAAAGGGCAAGGGTTACGACGCCGCGTTGAACCAGCCCGAAAAATTTCACGGTCTTGGGCCATATGACGTCGCCACGGGCGCATCGATTCCGCCTAAGCCCGGGACACCGCCGAATTACCAGGATGTGTTTGGGCAAACGATGGTGAAGTTGTGCGACCAGAACAATTACATTGTGGGCATCACCGCGGCGATGCCTACAGGCACCGGCCTGAAGGCGTTGGAGAAGGCGATGCCAAACCGGTACTACGATGTCGGAATCGCCGAAGAGCACGCCGTGCTGTTTGCCGCCGGCATGGCCACCATGGGCTTTAAACCTGTCTGCGCGATTTACTCGACATTCCTGCAGCGTGCTTACGATTGCATCGTGCATGATGTGGCACTGCAGGATTTGCCAGTTATTTTCTGTATGGATCGTGCGGGCCTCTCTGCGAACGACGGCCCGACTCACCATGGCCTCTTCGACATTTCTTATTTGCGATGCGTGCCGAACATCATCGGCATGGCGCCGAAAAACGAGGACGAACTCGTGGACATGATGTTCACCGCCACCCATCAGCAGCACCCGACGTTCATTCGCTACCCCCGCGGCGCCGGCGAAGGCGTTCCCATCAAGGAACAGCCACAGCTCTTGGACATCGGCAAAGCCGAAATCATTAAACCATTCGCGCAGAACGGTGGCCGGCGCATTGCATTTCTAGCCCTTGGCAATATGCAGAAGATGGCGCGCGAGGCAGCGGCGCGGCTTGAGGCCCAGGGACACGATTGCGCCCTCGTAAACGCGCGTTTCTTTAAACCGATCGATCAAGGCACAACCGAATACTTCACGCGCACCGCAGACGTAGTGGTGACGCTCGAAGATCATGTGCTCATGGGCGGGTATGGCAGCGCGGTCCTGGAGTTGATGAGCGAGAAGCAAGTCACGACCCCGGTCGTTCGGATCGGTTGGCCCGACCAATACATCGAGCACGCATCGAGTGTCGACTATCTCCGCGAGAAGCACGGACTAACGGCGAACGCCGTCATCGAAAAAGTACGCGAAGCGTTGAACGGAAGCGCCGTGGCCGAGAAGCCGCCGAAGATTGCCGCGATCGGAAGCTAAATTTTTTTCTCGGTCGACATTTTGGCGATCAGCCGTTCGTTGAGTTCCTTCGCCGGGTTGTAGCCTGAGATTTTGAGTTTGGTTTGAAAGGCGGCGACTTCAATCAGGCGCGCGAGATCCCGGCCCGGTCGAACTGGAATGATCACGTGCGGAATGTCCACGTCTAGAATTTTCACGAACTGGTCGTCCATTCCGAGGCGGTCGACATCTGGCACTTCGTTCCACCATTTCAGCGTGACAACAAGATCCACGCGCTTCTCCGCGCGAATGCTTTTTACGCCGAACATCGCAGCCACATTGATGATGCCAATGCCACGGACTTCCATGTGGTTCCGCGTGATTTCTGGGCTTTTGCCCATCACTTCGCGGCCGTCCAGCAACATGACCTTGGTGACATCGTCAGATACCAGGCTGTAGCCGCGTTCGATGAGAGCGAGCACACATTCGCTTTTCCCAATGCCACTTTCGCCGCGAATGATCACACCCACGCCGAGAATATCGACCATGCTCCCAAGTTCTGTGCCTCTTGGCGCGAACATCATTTCAAGCGCGAGGGTGGCCAGATTAATGAATTTCATGGTGATCAACGGGCAGATGAAGATCGGCACGTCAGCCGCTTCGGCGGCGCGGAGAAAATCCTTGTCCGGATGAAGATTGCGGCTGAACACGACGCAAGGGACTTTAAAGGCGAACAATTCCTGATACCGGCGGATGCGTTCTTCCTTGCCGAGGGATTTAAGAAAGGTGCTCTCGGCAGCGCCGATCACCTGAACGCGGCGGTTCGCGAAATATTTGGTAAACCCCGCAAGGGCCAAACCTGGACGGTTAACGGTCGGCTCGTGGATGACGCGCTTGAGGCCATTGGCCCCGGCGACCAGGCGCAAACCTAGCCCGCTCGCTTGCTCAGTGTAGAAGCGCTCGACCGTGACGACGTCGCGTTGCATTACGCTAGTGGCGGAAGAATTGGGCTTTTTTGTTTTCAACCTTGGGACCCCGAATGCGGATGTTATCAACCATACCGGTATCGTCGAACGAACCGAACCCGATGTAACCCGAGCCGAAAGTCTTGTCTTCGGCGATCATGATTGGGTCGCTCATGTCGTCGAAGAACACACGGATAGCGCCATCCGCCTGCGTGCGGTCGAGACGCACCTTGTGCCAAATGCCGAAACCCCAATTCACGCCTTTGGTCGTCTTTTTTGCGATGTTCGTGCGCGGCTTCCCGTTTACGATGAAAATGTTGTGCGCATTCGGGTCCGCCGCAGTGGCGATATGCGCGTAGTAGAAGTTCGTCGGCGTTTGAAAACCAAAGAAGAGGCACATATCGCGATGCCCATATTCGCGCCCGGTCTGCATCAGGTCCGCTTCCAGGACAAAATCTCCGAATACTTTGTCTGCGACCAATGCGATATTAACGGGTGAACGGACAATCGGTTTGTAGTCACTCTGGGTGGCGAGCTCGAGGGCGTTGCTCGGCGAAAACCGCCACGCTTTCGCATCAGTCATCATAAAATCCTTCAGTGCTGTGGCTCCGTCGAACTTCTGTTCATAAAGCAGCTTGTAATCGGAAGCGACAGCGTTGAGCGCCGCGGCGACGAGCGTGAGCACAATGGCTTTCATGCGGGCGGAGTGTAGTCAACGTCCGCAGTGAGCAGCAAGTCCGGCTCGATGCGCTTCCAAACGACGTTCCGCAAGCGAATTACATTGCGCCAGCCACTTGCGCCTTTGCCCCCGACGGCTTTTACGGCGTCGCGCCCGCCGATGACCTTCGGCGCGTAAAAGAAGGCAATGCGGTGGGCGAGATGCGCTTCGAAAAAGGAAGTGTTCACCAATCCGCCCCCTTCGACTAATAAATGAGTGACGTTTTCCGTTCCAAGTCGCGTGAGCGTGCGCTTAAGATTGGACTCAGTCCAAACATTAACTTTTTTAGAGAGCGCTTCCACACGCTGTTTCGGCGCTAAACGGCCAACCACAATAGTTGTGAGAGCTGCAAATGGGTCAGTGACCACGTTGCTGTTCAACGGCGTGCGGCCTTGAGAATCGAGAATGATCCGTCGCAAGTTTGTTTTGGCGTTCCGAATGCCTCGGACAGTGAGCCTCGGGTTATCACGCATGATCGTGTTTACGCCCACAAGTATGGCATCTGCACCCTGGCGCAAACGCATCGCCTCGGCCCGCGCCTTCTCGCCCGTGATCCATTTCGATTCCCCCCTGCGGGTAGCAATCTTGCCATCGAGGGTCATCGCGGCTTTTACGGTAATCAAGGGCGTGCGATGCACGATCCAATGATTGAACGATTGGTTCAATTCGGTCGCTTCAGCTTCCAGAACACCCTGCCTTACGTTAATGCCAGCCCTCCGTAGCGCGGCCAGACCTTTGCCTCTATGCGCGGGATTCGGATCGATGGCGCCAACCACGATGTGCGCGACGCCTGCCTCGACGATAGCATCCGTGCAGGGCGGCGTTCGCCCATAAGTCGAACACGGCTCCAACGTGACGTAGAGTGTGGCGCCGCGTGCGTCGACCGCGCGCAGCGCTTCGATCTCGGCGTGGCGCAGACCCGCCTGCCGATGCCAGCCGCGGCTGACGATCCTCCCCGATTTGACCAGGAGCGCCCCAACCATTGGGTTTGGGGAGGTGCGCCCGTACCCGCGGCGTGCGAGCTGCAGCGCCTCTTTCATGTATTTTTCGTCCGTAATAGAACAGCGAAGATCGAAATAGCGGCTGCCCGTGTCAACTGATTGATGCGGGTTTTCCCTAATATCGGGATACTCGAAATTTGGTAACTATAGCTGCCGAAAACGAAAGCCGCGACCTATGAAAAAAATTACTGTTCTGATTGCTGACGATCACACAATCGTGCGCCAGGGATTGAAGCACCTGATCGAAATGGCGGAAGACATCGAGGTGGTCGGTGAAGCGGCGGACGGCGAGGCGGTGTTGAAGGAGGCCAAGCGGCTGTTGCCAGATGTGATCTTGCTCGACATCGCGATGCCGAAGTCCAGCGGCATCGATAGCGCTCGGCGGCTGTCCAAGGAAGTGCCGGTTTCGAAGATTCTGATGCTGTCCACCTACCATGACGATCAGGAAGTGCACCTGGCTATTGCGGCGGGGGCGACCGGATCTCTGATGAAGGAGACGGCCGGCGCGGATTTGTTGCGGGCGATCCGCGAAACCCACAAAGGTAATGCGTTCTTCAGCCCGGAGATTTCGCGAAGGATTTTGCGGCAGACGCGCGAAGCTTTCCAAAATGGCGCCGAACGGAAGTCCGGAACAGTAACCCTTACCGAGCGCGAAACGCAGGTTCTAAGGTTGATTTCGGATGGTAAATCAAACAAAGAAATCGCCGAAGCACTCACCCTCAGTGTGAAGACCGTGGAAAAGCATCGCCAAACTTTGATGAACAAGCTGCACGTCCACGATGCCGCGGGGCTGACCCGTTATGCAATCGCCCGCGGTTTGGTCCCCTGTGAACGCCCCTCCCTGGTTCGGCAGCCAGAGCCTGAGGCCATGCAGGCCCATTAGGTCCGAGCTGATCTAGACAATCCCGCTCTGCTCGGTGATACTGAGCGAGCATGCTGCTTCGTGCCCTGCTAATTGCGTTCTCCGTTCCTGCACTGCTTTTGGCTGCCTCGGATCCGCCGAAAGCGGACAAGCGCGCGCGAAACGAGGGGTTGTTTACGAACGGGGTGGTGCGGTTAGTCCAAATTGAGATTCCGCCCGAAAATGTCGCGGCGTTGAAAAAGGACGCGCGCGCGTTTGTTTCGTGCACCTTCAGAGAAGGCGGGACCACTTACACGAATGTCGCGGTGCGATTAAAAGGGGTGGGAAGCTTTCGGCCCATCGACCAAAAGCCGAGCATGTCCTTTAAGTTCAATAAATGGGTGCCCAGACAGGAGTTTTATGGCTTGAGCCGGATCGCGCTGAACAATTCGGTCCAGGATCCCAGCTACATCAATGAGGCGTTGTGCACGCAATCCTTCCGCGATATCGGTGTACCAGCCGCACGCGTTACCCATGCGTGGGTGCATTTGAATGGGCGCGAAGTCGGCCTGTACGTGCTCGTCGAGGGCATCAACAAGGACTTTCTGCGCCGCCATTTCAAGAGCGACTCCGGCAATCTGTATGAAGGGTATACGCAGGACATCGAGGAGGATTTGGATCAGGATAACGGCGAGGACATCAGCCAGAGCGATTTGCGAGCATTGGCCAGGGCGGCGCGGGAACCAAACCCGAAGGAACGATGGGAGCGCTTGAACAAGTTGATGGACATCGACCGCTTCTTGTCGATGATGGCCGGTGAAATATTAACAACCCACTGGGACGGCTATTGGATCAATAAGAACAATTACCGCATCTACCATGATCCGGCCACGGATCGGATGGTTATGTTCCCACATGGATTGGATAACATGTTCCAGCAGCCCACGTGGTCGTGGCGGCCCACGATGTCGGGATTGCTGACGCGCGCCTTATTGCTCACCAGCGAAGGGCAGCGCCGCTATCGCGAGCGCATTTCCAGTATCCTGACCAATGAATTTCGCGCGGAAATCCTCACAAACCGAGTGACCGAACTCTCCGCTAAGATCCGGCCCGTCATCGCTGAGCGCAATGCCTCGGCGCTCAAAGATTGGGAACAGCACGTCTCAGGCTTGCGCGAGCGGATCGGGGCCAGGATCAAGAGTGTTTCGGACCAGCTCGCAGCATTAAAGCACCCTCTGAAGTTCGATGGCAAAGGCGTCGCAATCCTCGATGGCTGGAAATCGCAGATCGATGCGGGTAAACCGGAATGCACTCAGGCGGCCAACATTCTGAAAATCAGACAATCCGGCGCCGGCGCCGGCATGGCATCGTGGCGGGCGCGCGCCGTGCTCGATCCGGGGAAGTATCGATTCGAGGGCAAGGTCAAAGTGCTCGAAGTGCTCCCCGCAAATCGAAGCGATGTCGGTGCAATGCTGCGCGTGTCCGGCAGCAAAGTCGTTCCCCAAGTGCGCAGCGCTAGCGATTGGCGTCCTGTGAGTTATGACTTCGTAGTGCAGTTCCCTTCCGATCAGGTCGAGCTTGTGTGTGAACTGCAATGCCTCGTCGGGGAAACATGGTTCGATGCCGCTTCAATGCGCCTTGTCCGTCTCCCATAGCTTTCCGGTTGGCTTTGTTGGCGAACAGAAGCATATAGGAGTATATGGATTTCTCGACTCAACTTTTCATCGATGGCGAATTGCGGCGCGCGAAAAGCGGGAAGGTGATCGCGCAAATCAACCCTGCAACGGAGGAAGCTTTTTGCGAGGTGCAATCAGCAGGCGTACCGGAGCTGGAGAACGCGATCGAGGGGGCCGAACGGACATTCACGGATTCCTGGCGTGATTTGAAGCCGGGCAGCCGCGCGGAAATCCTGTTTCAGATTGCGCGCGCCATCCGCGAGAATACCGAGAACATTGCGCAACTTGAATGCCGCAACATCGGCAAACCGATTGCGGACGCGCGGGACGAGGTGCAGCTTGGCGCGCGAGTGTTCGAATATTACGCGGGCGCGATTTCGAGATTTTATGGGCAGACGATCCCCGTCGCGCGCGGCGGGTTGGACGTGACACTGCGCCAGCCGATGGGCGTGGTGGCGGCGATTGTGCCTTGGAATTTCCCGTTTCCAATTGCTTGCTGGAAAGCGGCGCCAGCATTGGCCGCAGGCAATTGCGTGGTGCTGAAGCCGGCAAGCCAATCCCCGCTCACAGCGATCATGCTGGGGGTGCTGGCGCATCAAGCCGGTTTACCGCCCGGGGCGCTGCAAATCATCCCCGGTTCCGGTTCGGAAATTGGCGATGCCCTTGTTCAACATCCCAAGATTCGGAAAATCTCCTTTACGGGTTCAACTGCGATCGGCGCGCGCATCATGGCACTGGCGGCTCCCGAGCTAAAGCGGGTGTCACTCGAACTTGGTGGCAAGTCGCCGAACATCGTGTTTGCAGATTGCGATCTTGATCAGGCTGCGTCGACTTCGCCGATGAGTGTCTTTGCCAACACCGGGCAGGACTGCTGCGCGCGCAGCCGGATTTTTGTGGAGCGCCCGATCTTCGAAGCGTTCATCGATAAATTCATTGCAGCCACTCGCGGGTTGCGCGTAGCAGATCCAACCCGCGATGACACTCAACTCGGACCGCTGGTGTCGAAATCACAGCGCGAAAGTGTCGAAGATTTCATTTCATCCACCGCGGGTACGATCACGGGGGGAAAGCGCCCGTCGTTCAAAGGATATTTTTTGCAACCCGCCGTCGTGGTAAACGTGGAGCCCACCGAACGGATTTGGCGCGAAGAAATATTTGGCCCCGTGGCATGCATCCGCCCCTTCGATGACGAAAAGCAAATGCTCGCGGAAGCGAACGCATCACCATACGGACTGAGCGGCTCGGTTTGGACCAATGATCTGAAACGCGCATTACGCGTGGCGCGCCAGGTGGAAAGTGGCGTGCTGAGCATCAATTCACATTCCAGCGTGCATGTCGAAGCGCCTTTCGGTGGATTCAAACAAAGCGGCCTCGGTCGCGATCTCGGCATGTCCGCGATGGAAGGATACACCGAACTGAAAAACATTTACTTCGGCGAATGAGGCAGATTGCTTGCCCTCATCAAGAGTCATGATCAGCACGATGAAAGTCGGTCGCGACATATTTTGTACAAGGCCACTGTCGCGTGCACGTCTCGCAGACAGTACTCAGCGATTTCCCGAAAGCGTTTTTGGGCGACGAGTTGGTTGATGTCCATGCCAGTGATGCCTTTGGCTTTCGGGGATTCGATGCCAAACGCTTTACAATAGAAATCAAGGTTGAAGCGCCGAGTCGCGCCGTCGCGCCCTCCGTTGTAAAATGTGAACTGGTCCGCGAGGTCGCAATGCGTATCAAATTGGTAACGATAGCCGAGCCAATCCTTGCGGCTGATGCGCACGTTCAGCAAAGCGGAGCGCATGTAGACGAAAGGCACGTCAAAGGTGCGTCCATTGAAGGTAATGGCAGTTTCGTAACGTTTGGCGACGTCCCAGAAACCGGCGAGCAGCTCGGCTTCGTCCATGCAGGCGACGAATTTCACTGGTGCGTCGTCATCGTTTCCAGCTTCTGCTTCCTCGGCTACGTACAGCACCTGGCCGCGTTCGGTTTCCGCGTTCATCATCGCGATGCAAACGATCTGTGCCGTCAATGGCCAAAGGCTCAGCATCTGCTGGATTTCGCAATGCCGCGCCGCGCGCAGCTCAGGATCGGGGATGCGCTCGGCATCGCGAAATAGATATTCCTTCTGAACATCATCAAAGCGGTCGAGGGAAAGGGCGGAAGTTTCGATATCGAAAACTAATTTAGCCATGGGGCTCTCTGTACAATAACCAGGGTGGAGAACCTGCCAAACCGAGCCAGGTCATCCACCCTGAGACTTCAGGTTACTTTTTCTTTCCGGTCTTCTTTTTCTTTTTCGCTGCCATGGTTCCTCACCTCCGATCCTGGGTTTCAAGCGCTGGAGCAAATGCGGGTGATGCATTAAGTGGAAGAAGCGAGCTTCGTCCGAACTTGATCGACCGCTCGCAAGTTTGATCCACGCTTCGCATTATTTTTGTTTCAGGCTCACGCCATCTAACGTTGCGGACACTGCCTTTTTAATTCTCTCGGCATACAAGGCAAGCACTAAAATCAAAAATGTTTGCGCCACGCCTAAATGATCTTTCGCATCGTTTTTACCTAAATGCAAATAATCATCAGCTTTGCAATCGCCCCGAAAGGCGATAACGTATTTGTTAATGATGAAACATGCAGGCAAGGGACGCCAGGCCGCCTTCAGAATCATTATCTGGAGTTTGGTGCTTCTCGTTCTGATCTTTGCGGCGGGATTGGTGGCGAGCATGATCGGCACAATCATCGCCGGAGTCGCGACGGTTCTGGCCGCATTGTGGATCGTGTTCGCGGCGTTCACGTTCTATTTTTTTCGCGACCCAACGCCCAAGACGCCATCGATCCCGAACGCGATCGTTTCGCCCGCCCAAGGCACGGTGGACCTGATCGATGAAACCACGGAACCGATGTTCATCGGCGGCCGTTGCAAACGCCTTTCAATTTTCCTTTCCGTCGTGGACGTCCATATCCAGCGCGCACCCATCAGCGGGCAGGTGGCGTTCATGAAGCACACACTCGGAAAATTTGTGAGCGCAACAAAAAGCGACTGCGGCGCCCATAATGAGAATGTCCTGCTCGGGATCGAACCCAGCGATTATCCCGGGCAAAAACTGGCGTTGCGGCTGATTGCGGGCCTGATTGCCCGGCGGATCGTGCCCTGGGTAGCCCAGGGTGAGAGCATCACGCGCAGCGAACGTATCAGCCTGATCCAATATGGCTCGCGCTGCGACCTGTATTTGCCTCTGAACGTTAAAATTGTGGCCAAATTGGGCGATAAGGTTAAGGTAGGCGAAACGATCGTGGCTTCGTTCGAATAGTCATGGATGCCCCTCAAAACGTGGCGGAGGCCGACGAGCAGAACGGCAGGCTGAAGA
>DATENK010000418.1:0-4835 GCA_035275085.1 Verrucomicrobiia bacterium
CGGGCGACCAATCATTCAGGTCCGAAATCAGGACCAGCGTTGAGTCGTCAGTGGTCAGGCGCAGCGGCGACACCCACCGGTTTTCCGGTGGGGTAGACCACGGCGTGTTGGTGTGGCCGCCGTGATAATTGTAACCTATTACATAGCCGTATTGGCGTTCATCAAAGGGGCGCTGCGCCTGTTGCCTGGTGAACCAATCGCCATAACTGGGGCAATGCACAATTTTGTCCGTGCCGCCGCAGTATCGGACAATGGTATTGGAGGTGGCCGTGCTGAGGACCGGCAAGTGAGCGTCATGCGGCATGTTGGAAGCGCCCGAAGGCAGGTAGTCCTCGCTATCGTGCGCAGATTGATGAGCCGCCAGCGCGAACTGCCGGATCGCATTCTTGCATGCGACGCGCTTGGCTTTCTCCTTCCCGCCGATCAGGGCGGGCAGAAGGATTGCAACGAGGATTGCAATGATGGCAATAACCACCAGCAGCTCGATCAGGGTGAACGCGCCGTCCTTTCTCTGTTTCATACGATCCTCGCCGTCCTATTTTGCTTCCCTGGTAATGAAGTAACGGCGCGAGTGCGCGGCATCAATGTTGTCCACGCGCACGCGGCCATTCGTGAGCGTCAACGCGTTGGTCAGCTTAGTCCATTGGGCCAGATTGTCCGCCGCATTCGTGGTTGCAAGGACATCGATTTTAGAGAGGCGATTGCTGTCGATCGCTGCGCCATTAGCGGTGCCTATGGTGAGTTGGACTGCCGCAGGGCCGGTGCGCTTCGGCGGGTCGAGCTTCAGCACAGGATCAGAAAGGTCATAGGCTGCGACCATCGACGTGCTGCGCACATACACTTTTCCATCGGCAATGGCCGGCATGTTCCAACATTTGTTGGTGTCCATTTCAAAATCCGGGATAGCCTGGAAACGCCCGAGTTCCGTGTAGGCGGTTGAATCGGCCTTCACGAGCACGAGATCTCCTCGTTCGGTCACACAAACGAGTTCGTTGCCAACCAGCAACGTCCCGCCACGGCCGAAGTCCGGCGCCTGCCACCGAACTGTTCCCGAACGGATGTCGACACAGGTGAGCCGCGCGCCCAGGCCGTCGAAAGTAAAAATGCCAAACGGGCCATAGAGGAATCCGTTGTGGCATACCGGCGTCATCCAATGCGCAGCCGTGCTGTTGTTCCACCAGAGCCGCGCAACGGACCAGACGTTGTTGCTGAACGACGCCTGATAGGCGACCGACCCCAGACCATAAACCCGCGCGCCCGTAATGAAGATGACGTCCTCCCAAACGACTGGCGAGACCGCCAACATCTTGGGGAACGTGAATGATGGGTAGTCTGCGCGCCAGAAAAGGTCGCCGTTCGCGGGATTCACGGAGATAAGGCCTTGCAGTGTCGCAAAGATCAGCTGCCGGATTCCATGAATGGTGGCGAGGGTCGGGGTAGAATACGTCGCGATGCCTTCATCGTGTGCGCGCCATGCCAGCGCGCCATCGCTCGCGCGGAAAGCCATCAGTGCCAGGGCCGTTGTGCTTCCGTTGAGAATAACCAATCCGTTGTCCACGATGGGCGAAGCGGCATTTTGCCAATCCGGCGCCACGCTGCCGTACAGTGCGGGCAAATCCTTTTGCCAGATAATCGCGCCATTGATCGCGTTCAGGCAGTAAAGCTTCAGGTAGGACGTGAGGACAAACACCCTGCCATCCGCCACTGCGGGCGTCGAACGCGGGCCGTCATCGTATCCGACCCCTCCGTTAGGGTAATAAGCATCATCCAGCGACGTCGCCCAAAGCTCTGTCCCGTTGGTCGCGCTGAGAGCGACGCATATTTCCCTGTCGAGCCCATCAACATCGCGGCGCGATTGCGTAAATACTTTCCCGCCGCTGACCGCGACACTGGTCAACGAGTTGGTCAACGTCACAAGCCAGAGCGGGTTAGTGGCACCGCCAGTCCAATTGGTTCTGATGCGGTCGGTCGAAATGCCGTTGTGAGTAGGCCCGCGATAGTGCGGCCATTCGGAGGCCGCACACGGGAAAAGGCAACCGCAGACGATCAGAAAAATCCAAACGCCATTAAACCATGGGACCAACCGCAATGTCCCTCTGGTATCCATAGGAAAACCCGCCCAAATATCCGCAGGACAAGGGCTTTGACGCAAGCTTAAAAGGTGCCGCGCGCGCCTCGGCAAATTGCTGAAGGGTCAGGTCTTGGACCCGAGCCGCTTCACCCGGATGTTCTTATAGTGAATGATGCTTTTGGGGTCGTGCGCTTGCAGTGCGAAAGTGCCTTCGCTCAATTTTTTCCCGCGGCCGGTCGGGTTTACGGGCGGTTCGTTGTACTCTAGTATGGTTTTGCCATCGATCTTCACGGTCACCTTCCGCCCCCGCACGATGATGTGTTGCGTCCACCATTGGTTGTCCTTCGCGGGTGTCAACCCGAAGTTCACCAGGCCATAAAGACTCCCCGTCTTGATCCAGTCCCCGTGACTCACATTGACCTGGCATTCGATGCCCGCATTCGGGAATCCGCGCTCCTGGTATGCCGTGTGAAAATAAATGCCGCCATTGGAACCCGGCTCTGTCATCACATCCACCTTCAATTCAAAATCCCTAAAAGCGTTCGTGTCTCCAACATAAAATAGATGCGCGACCGATCCGCGCGCCACGAACGCGCCGTCCTCAATTTTCCACGTGTTAGGGTTGTCGATCGATGATTTCCAGCCGGTGAACGTCATTCCGTCAAAAATCGTCGTGAACCCCTCCTCAGAATCTGCCGCCCGCAAAGGAGTCAATGAGACGATCACACTGGCCGCTGCGACCAAAAGGATTTGTTTCATGGCGACATTTTTATATGGGAAACCAGGAAAGCAACGCCGAAATCCAAGGACGTTTAAACCAGGTCTGTCTTAAGCGATGGATTCTGCATATTCGCGATTCTTGAAACGGCCCGGCTCCGGTCTGGGATAATGTCCATGGGCATCGGGCATCAAAGGCGAGGGGCCGTCCGTGGTGAGTTTATCCACGTTCGGCGCGTACTCGTGATCGTGGTTGAGGGCTTCGTCATAAGTAATCTCCTGGCCGGTGTGCGTTGCCATGCGACCCATGTTGCAAACCAAACTTGCCTCAACGCCGCGTTTGACTTCGTTGTGCGGTTTGTCATTCCGGATCGCATCCAGAAGAGCCACCCATTCGTTCTTGTAGGGGTCGCGTTCCTCCGGATCGATCTCGGATTGCCAGATGCGATTCTCCGCGGTGGCGTTCTGGCCTTTGTAAGTGCTCGAGGGCCCCGTGCAGTCGTTGGCCCGCGCGACCACCGCGATTCCTTTCGTGCCGTGCGCCCAGCTATTGTAAACCGGATTCGCGCCGGGAACCCCGCGACCGTCCATATACATTTTCGCGCCATCGGCGAACGTGTATTCGACCGCATAGCTGTCAAAGTTTTGATCCACATACTCGCTGCCGTCCCAACTCCGCTTGAAATGCCGCCCGCCGAGTCCCTGCGCTTTCACCGGCCAGGCATTCTTCATCCAACACAAGTGATCGATATGATGAATGTAAAAATCACTGTAAGCCCCGCCGCTCAACCAGAGAAAACTATGGAACCGGCTGATTTGATACATCACCTCGGTCAGGTCTTTCCCGCGCCGATCCAACGCGCGGGCAATGCATGCCCCCGACCCGGCCTGCATCCGATACCCGCGCAACAGCAAAAGATCCCCGAGCTCGCCGTCCTGGATGCGTCGATGCAGTTGTTGCATGTGGCGGCTGTGGCGTGACATTAATCCCACTCCCACCTTCAAATTCTTTCTCACGGATTCGTCCGCCAACGCCAGCATCCGGCGCGAACTCGGCCCATCGGAGGTCAAAGGCTTTTCCATAAAAACATGGATGCCCTTGGCAATCGCGTATTGGAAATGCACCCATCGGAACGCGAGCGGCGTGGTGAAAATGGCCACGTCTCCCGGTCGCAAAGTGTCCATCGCGTTCTTGTAAGCGCCAAAACCGAGAAACTGGTGGTTGTCGTCAACTTCCACGTCGTCGCCCACATCGCGATCCCGTTTTAAACTGCGCAGCGCATTATTCAATTTGTTCTCAAACACATCCGCCATGGCGACAAGTTTCGCGCCTCCCTTTTGCACCGAGAGCGCATTCTTCGCCGCACCGCCCCCGCGGCCGCCGCACCCAATGAGCGCAATCCTGATCTGATCGCTTCCCTGCGCATGAACATGCGGCACCCCAACACCCGCCAGCACAGAAACAGCCGCGGTTGCCTTTAGAAACTCACGCCGCGAAGTCGCCTGGATCGGGTGATTTTTCATACGATCAAATCCTCAAATGCTCGCGCTCCCCTTGTCAAAAGGATTCGAGTTCTGGGTGCCGAAAAAGCCCAGACGGACGATGCTTGATGGAACTTTTTCGCTCCCCGGTTGTAGAACCCGTAGAAGTGGTCAGTGAACCTCGCTTCTGGAATGCCGGAAGATTCTGACATTGTTAAGCGCGTCCTCAGTGGGGACGTGGATGCTTTTCGAATTCTGGTGGAGCGATATCAACGACCCGTTCTCAGCATGATTCAGCGGATGATATGGGACTGCCACCGATGCGAAGACATTGGTCAGGATGTTTTTGTTATGGCCTTTCGGAAACTGTCCACCTTCGATCCGGCGCGCAGTCAGTTTTCAACATGGCTTTTTACCATTGCGCGAAACATGAGCATCAATGCCTTGAAGAAAAAGCTTCCCCTGGCGATGGAGAAACTGCCGGAAATGTCCATTTCCAGAAATCCGTCGCACGAGCTTTCTGACAAAGAAGTCTTCATGCAACTGGACGAAACTCTAAAGGCGC
>DATENK010000419.1:0-2920 GCA_035275085.1 Verrucomicrobiia bacterium
GAACCGAATCAGCGCTATCTGATTCAGGGGGCGGTCGCGCCTCCGAATTGGTCTCCTTTGGCGACGAACCAAACGACGGTCGCTGGTGTTTGGGACATTGCGCTCAACCCCATGAACACGAGGTTTCTTCGGGCGTTGGAATTGCCGTAAAGGACTACCCAAGGTCGTTTTTCGCTCGCATGGAACACGCATTGCTTCTTTACTCGTCCGCATGCGCGTCTTGATCGCCACTGTCACCGCCGGGGCCGGTCATTTACAGGCCGCGGCTGCGCTTGAGGAAGCGTGGCGCACCATGCGCCCGCGCGACACGGTGCAAAAGCTCGACGTGCTGGATTTCACGCCGAAGTTGTATCGCTCCTTTTATATCGAGAGCTACCTCAAGATCATCGAGCATGCCCCGGAACTATGGGCGCATGTTTTCAAGAAGACGGACAATCCTGAGCTTGTGCGCAAGCTCACGCGCGGGCGTCGCATGCTCGCGCAAATCACCACCAGCAAGTTCGCGCGGCGCATTGAGGAATGGGCGCCCGAAGTCGTGTTGTGCACGCACTATCTGCCGCTCGAAATTATGGGACGTGTCGTCCGCGATAACGGCACCGAAGACGCCACTTTCATCGTCAGCACCGTCACGGATTTCGAAGCGCATGCGCTTTGGATGGAAGCGGCCGTGGACCTTTATTGCGTCGCCGCCGAGGAGACCAAGGCGCGCCTGGTTGCGCGCGGTGCTGCTGCGGACCAGGTCGCCGTCACGGGCATTCCGATTTCATCGCGTTTCGCGGGGCGCATGAGTGCGGCTGCGGTGCGAAAACGATTGGGTCTGCGGGACGATTTGCACACGGTCCTGGTGCTTGGCGGCGGATTCGGCATGGGACCGGTGGCCGAGATTTTGAACGAATTGAACAAGCTTTCGAAGCCGGTGCAGATTCTGGTCGTGTGCGGACGCAACGAGGAATTGCGCCGCGAACTCGCGGTGCTGGATCATCGTCAACCCACGCGCCTGTTCGGCTTCGTGCAGAACATGCAGGAGCTCATGGCCGTATCCGACCTCGTCATCACCAAGCCGGGCGGGTTGACCAGTTCGGAAGCGCTCGCCATGGGGAAGCCGCTATTCATTTTGAATCCGATTCCGGGCCAGGAAGCCGCCAACAGCGATTTCCTGTTGCAGAATGGCGCGGCGATGAAAGCCAATCGGATGGAAGATTTGCCCTTCCGCCTCGAGAAGCTTCTGGGTTCCGCGCGTCTCGCCGAAATGGCCGCCGCCGCCAAACGACTCGGCCGGCCCCACGCCGCCGCCGAGATCTGCCGCCAGGTCCAGCGACGATTGACACCCGCGGCTCCGAGCGGCTCCCGCGGCGCGCAGACTTCCCGGCACTAACGATTAGCGAGTACACTCGGACCCCTGGGTACTCCGTGTTAAGTCTCTTCGCCGTTTTGAGCGCCCTCGCGGCTACCAGTTTGGCTCCTGGTTCCTGACTCTTGCCAGGAATTCATTGCGCAAGTTTTGGTCTTTTTGGAATGAGCCGTGCATGACGTTGACCTTCATGGTCGAATGACTATCGCGAACGCCGCGCGCCATCGCGCACATGTGCTTGCCGTCGATCACCACGGCAACGCCCATTGGTTCCACGACCTGCTCGATGAGTACAGCAATTGAGTGAGCGGTTCGCTCCTGGTTCTGCAAACGACGGGCAAAGTAGCCGGCAATACGGGAAAGCTTGGAAAGTCCCAGGATCTTCTTATCCGGGATGTACGCGATCGTGATGCTCAACAGGATCGGCAACAGGTGATGTTCGCAAAGTCCGACCTCCCTGATTCCTTCCACGATCACCATGTCGTGACAAATGGCGGTGTTGCATTCGGCTTGAAACATTTTGGTGAGCTGCTCCGTGCTCATCCGCGATCCTTCCGTCATTTCGACCAAAGCTTTCGCGGCGCGCATGGGGGTCTCTTTGATCCCTTCCGCCTGCAGGTCCGCCCCAATCTCCTTTAATATTCCGGCGTAATGTTCGGCGATTCGACTGACATCAGGTTGGTTCATAACCGCCTTAACATGGGAGCGGTGAAAGGACTTCGCAAGGGACGTGGGATGCTTAAGGGTTGAGGGCGTTATTGGGCCAGGGCATTCCGGGCTCCCGACAAAGCGTCCCGATCCTATTGCGTGCGCAATCTCGCTCCCCGATGACGGAATTGGCCAGTCACGCAACCGATTTGATGCCGTCGTCGTACCGAAATCGCGTAACGCATCCAACCAGCAGCGGCAACGCTGCGCTCCCGTTGCTACTTCGAAACCATCCCGATGGTTTTCAGCCATGTCTCCACCAACCCAGGCCATTCCGTAATCGGAAGCTGCGTGCGCCGCAGCCCAAAGGCGTGTCCACCTTCCGCATACAAATGCAGTTCCACCGGAACCCTGGCGTTCCTCAGCGCCAGCGAGTAAGCCATGGAATTCCTCACATCGTCGACCGGGTCGTTCTGGGCATGCAGCAAAAAGGTCGGCGGCGTATTGCTGGTGACTGTTATGTTTGGATTGAACCCTAATTTGTCGGTGTTCGTCCACGCTTTCGGATCGTCCGCATACAGGGAGAAAGGTGGCCTGGATAAACTGCGATCGCAAAATCGGGCCGGCAGCTGACGTCATCCGCCGCATCGACCGGCGAATAGGAACGCTTGTCAAACCGCGTGCTTACCGCTGCAACTAAATGCCCGCCGGCTGAGAACCCGATCACTCCGATCTTGCGCGGATCGATGTGCCACTTCGAGGCCTCGGCGCGGACCAGACTGAGGGTCCTCTGCGCATCTTGCAGGGCCTGAAGCGACTCGTGATAGCGCCCCACTTTCGGAGTCGGCACCCGGTATTTCAAGAGCACCGCCGTGATGCCTCTGGACGTCAGCCAATCACAAATCTCAGTGCCTTCGAGGT
>DATENK010000420.1:0-7537 GCA_035275085.1 Verrucomicrobiia bacterium
CGCCACTGGGGGAGCGTGAAGCGTGGAGTAAACCGACGGTCCTGCTTGGGAGCGCGGGATTGAATTTGGCCGTCGTTTGGAAAGTGCGTGGCGGTTCGGGCTGAACGTGCCTATTTCCATTCGCGTACGGGTTACGCGATCACGCAATCTTCAAAGAGCCGCTCACGGTGGAAATAAAGTTGGTTGACCGTTCCACGCCAAGTGCGTTCGCGCCGTACGTCACCAGCGCCACTGTGCCTTTCCTGCCACTGGTCCGGGACCAGGACAAAAAATGGGGGGCGGGGTGGTGTACTTACCCCGACGGCTTCGAGCAGAACCCGGACATCGAAGTGATGTGCGGGGGCGAAAACCACAAGACCCCGAAAGCCGCAGGCATTTGGCGCCAAGGCAATCTATTGCATTTTGGATTCGACCAATCTCCGGCTGAACTTAATGAAACCGGGCAGCGGCTCTTGTTGAACTCCATCAAGTACATCAGCCGCTTTACTGAGGATCGCCCAATTGCTGTAACACCATCGGTGTTTGGCGGTGCGGTTGCATTTCCGCGCGCTTATTTGGATCGGCGTCTCGGTGAAAGTGGTGACCCGAGTGAAGTGGCTGCTTTCCTCAGCAACGAAATCCTCCACCAACTCAACCCCAGAATCGGCGATGGGGTGAAGGCATGGTATCGCGAACATCGGCAATGGCTGCATCCCGGACCGGATCTGAAGCTTGAAATCGATAACGAGGCCAAGCGGTTGAATGCGCCGATCGATAAGCCGGAATTGTTTGAAAAGGCGATTGCCGCGTTGCGCCAAAACAAACCGGAGGGCAAAGCTCTTCTGGCGCGTTACGCGGTGGAGGAGACGGCGAGCCTGGGGTCCGCAGATGCCTGGGAAAAATGGTTCAAAGACAACAAAGCATATCTCTTCTTTTCCGATCAAGGCGACTACCGCTGGTATGTCGATCCGCTTGCGAAAAAGCGAAAGGTTCCGACAGCCGAACTGCGTGGTCCTGCGCGGGCCTCGACGCCATAGCGGCTTGGGGTTAATCTGTTTCGCCATGACCAAGACAAAAGTTGCATTGCTCGGTTCGGGATTTATTGCGGATATTCACATCGAGTCGTATCAACGCTTTGTGCCGGAAGCTGAGGTTGTTGGCGTTTGGTCGCGCAGTGCGGAGCGGGCTTCCGCATTTGCAAAGAAGCACCACATTCCGAAAGCGTATGCGACTTTGGAGCAGACGATCATTGAATCGGGATGCGATATCGTCGACATTTGTTTACCGAATTTTCTGCATCATCGCGCTGTGCTGACAGCGGCGAACGCGGGGAAACATATCATCATTGAGAAGCCGCTCGCCATGACGCTGGAAGAAGCGGACGAGATGATCGCCGTTTGCAAATCGAAGCACCGGAAATTGATGTATGCGGAGGAGCTTTGTTTCGCGCCAAAATATGAGCGCGCCCGCAAACTGGTGAACGAAGGGGCAGTGGGGAAGATTTATCAGATGCGGCAATGCGAAAAGCATTCCGGGCCGCACAGCGATTGGTTCTACGACATCAATCAATCCGGTGGCGGGGCGTTGATGGATATGGGCTGCCACGGCATCGCGTGGTTCCGATGGATGTTGGGCGGCCGGCCGAAAGTCCGAAATGTGTATGCGCACATGCAAAATGGGTTGATTCACGGCAAACGCACACGGGCGGAGGAGAATTCGGTGTGCACGATCGAGTTCGAAGACGGTGCGATTGGAATCGCGGAAAACAGTTGGGCGAAACACGGGGGCATGGATGACCGCGTGGAAGTTTATGGTACAGAAGGCGTGATCTATGCGGATCTTTTCATGGGCAACTCGGCGATGACTTACAGCGAGAAGGGTTACGGTTACGCGATGGAAAAGGCGGGGAGCACCAAGGGCTGGACGTTCACGATTTTTGAGGAGGCTTTTAACCAGGGTTATCCGCAAGAGTTGCGGCATTTCGTGCAGTGCGTGCGGGAAGACAAGCAACCACTGGTCACGGCGGAAGATGGACGCGCTGTGATGGAAATTATGTACGCAGCGTATCAATCGGCCCGAACTGGACAAAAGGTTGCGCTGCCGTTCTCGCCGAAGGTGAAGAAACCGATTGATCTTTGGTTAGGATGAAATGCTTTTGACGACGGAGGCAAGGAGTGAAGAAATATTTTCTCCGTGTTCTCCGTGCCTCTGTGGTTAATCATCGTCACTGTTTATGAACTTGTTCAAATTCGACTCGGAAACTGCGTGGGTGAACGGTATCGCGAGCCTGTGGCGGGACCGGCTGCGCACGAACCCGAAGCTGCGCATGTGCCTGCCGTCCGGGCATACGCCGAATCCAATTTTTGCGGCGATGGGAAAATCCGTTGCCGCAGGACAGGTCTCATTCAAGCAAGCTGAAATTTTCGCGCTGGATGAATTCGGGGGGCTACCTCCGGATGACGAAGGCCTATGCGCGAACATGCTGCAGCGTTACTTGCTTAAACACATCGATCTTCCCCCGCAGAATTTCCATCGCATCGACCCGAACGGAAAGAATGTGGCGCAGGAATACGACGGGTTCATCGGCGCGGGATTTGACCTGACGCTGCTCGGCATCGGACTGAACGGGCATCTCGGCATGAATGAACCTGGTTCACCGATTGATGGAACGACGCGCCGGGTGGAGTTGCATCCGACGACGGTGGCATCATCGGCGAAATATCTGACCCACAAAAACCTGCCGACATGGGGAGTGGCGGTGGGTTTAAAGCATTTGCTCGGCTCGAAAGAAGTATGGTTGTTGGCAAACGGAACGAAGAAGGTGGAAATCATTCAGCGCGCGACCAAAGGACCGGTGAGCAATGATGTGCCCGCCTCGCTGTTGCGCAACCACCCGAATGCGTTCTTTATGGTGGATGCGGAGGCGGGAGCGTTGGTGTAGGCAGGACCGGCTGTGTCCAGGCAGTCTCCTTCTCGCCGGGTGCGTGTGGGTTCTCCTTGAGCTTGGAGGAGACGACCTTCGCGCGCACGTAAAGTTCCTCTCCGCTCATTGTGTATTCAGCCCTCTTGCCGCGACGCACCGCGAAAACTTCTCCGACGTCGGCGCTGTATTGGCGGGTGACGGGCTTGCCAACCAAAGAGACGCCGGGTGAGCTGCTGCGGTCGAAGTTCTTGCGCGTGCCGATGAATTGGGTCGTATAACTGACGCCATCCTCCGGCTCAATCTCAATCACGAGCGTGTTCGTTCGGAACTGCACATCCTTCAAGCGGACGCCGCTGGAAGCGTAAAAGTCACCCGCTTCCATGGCTTTGATGATCGCTGCCGCTGTGAGTTCGGGCGCGCGAACGACCACCCAGCCGCGGCCTGGGTTGCTGTTGCTCACGGTCATCGCGTGGTAATGATGCGAATCATCCACACCGACGCCATACATCACGCCGAGATTGAGATCGGTAAGGCGATGCGCGAGAACGATGTCCCACACTGTATCCATTCCCGGATGACCTTTGTATCCGAAGGAGTGCACCTGTGCGTGACCGTTATAAACTTCGAAGAACTTGTCGCCTTTGACGCGCATCAAGTCCTCGGCGGTGATCGCGAGGCCGAAATTGGGATGATTGATGTGGGGGAACATCGGCTGGCCGGTGCGTTCGCGCTGGTCGAGCACTGCGTCAACATTGAGTTGCATCACTTCGAGCGCGTTCGAGCCGAGCCGCGGTTTGATGAACTCACGCGGGTTGGTGGCGTTGATGTGAATCGTAAGCATCGCGGTAATCTCCTCGCTTGGGATCATCAGAAACCGGTTTGATTCCTCGAGCAGCTTGCGGAATTCAATCAGCGTCTTCAGGCGTACCCGTTGTGTGTTGTCCAGGGTTCGCTCTTCTATCCAGTCGGCGCCGAAACGTTCGCTGTATTTTTCCAGAGTCTTACGGCGCGCGGCGTTCGTGATACTCAGCCACTTTTCGCCTTCAAGCATTACGTTGTGATCGGAGATCGCGAGGAAATGGTAACCGTGCTCCTTATACCATCCGGCCACCATCTCAGGGAAATCGTCACCGTCGCTCCAAAATGTGTGCGTATGGGTATTGCCCTTCCACCAACGGTTGGTTTGCGCCTGTGCAGCGAGCGCCAGACAAAGGATCGGCAAGATAAGTTTCACTTCGCGGCGGTTACCGCTTTGTTATGACCGCCCTTTCGGACATGCAGCATCACGGGAAGGGAAGTTTGCTTGCCGACCTGATTCTCAACGGCGTAGCAAAGGCGGTCCGTTTCGGGCACCCACTTGGCGGCGGTCAGGAAAATCTCGCGCTCGTTCTGGCCTTTCGGGATCAATACGCCGTTCAGGCCGATGTTGTCCACGATGACGCCGTGCGGAAGATTCTCCACGGTGAACGTCACGAGATCCTCGTGTCCGTTGCGTTGAATTTTCAGCAGCGCCGGAATCGTTTGTCCTGGCGCAATGGTCAAATCCGGGTTCGCGGCAGAGGCGGGTTCGAGAGACACAAACAACTTCGGTTTATTCGTCAACTTGATCGTGCCGAGATTGTTTACGTCTTTTTTAACGGCTTTGCCGTCGATCATTGCTGTCGCGGTGACCCTGGTCATCGCATTCGTGGGCTTCGGCGCATCCGGTGCGGCATTGATTGTGCCTTTTGCCTCAATGTGTCCGGCCTGAATCACCAAGGGCGTGGAAACTGAAAAACCGGGCGGCAAGTCGTTGATCTCGACGTTGATGTCCTCATCGAAGCCGTCCAGACGCTCGGCGCTCACGGAAAAAGATTGCCCGCTGCCGGCGTTCACCGTTGGGTTTGCGCCGTTGAGCGTGACTTTGAAATCCGGCTTCGCTTCACGCACGACCAGGCGATAAGCGAATCGGTCGCCGAAGTAACCGCGCGTGTCCGTGACCCGTATTCGATATTGGCCATCGTTCGGCGCGGTGAAATGAACCCGCGAATCTGTCCCGAGCTTGCGATCGCCATCGTCGTCATTTGCGTAATACAACGTGAACGCCGGCAGGCCATTGGCCACCAGCTTGGTTCCCGGCGGATGAGGCTCGACGATGTAACAAGGCTCATCCAGGGCGTGCGCGGTGCCGCTCGTATCGAAGTAGCAATGACGCTTTCCGTTAAGGCTATAAAACAGGAAGCCCGAGTCCGGCCCTTGGGGCGCCCGAAAGAGTTTTACCAATTCGCCATTGAGGTAAAGAAGCTCGTTGAGTTCCATCTCTTCCCAATTCTCGACGCGACAGTCCGGGGTGTCAGAGTTGATGCCGCGAAACGTGATCGCCGAATTGCGCACCGCCTGAAGCATTACGCGTTCGACGGGCTTGCCGTCCGCATGCAGGACTTCGATCTTCGTGTCGACGGGGGACCCGCGCTGAGCCGCAGAAGTTTCAATGATCAATCGCTGCCCGGCCCTCGCTTCAAAGCCAAAAACGTCAACGTCCTCTTTTGTGCTGATCCGGCCTGCAACGGCGCAGGGCAATGTCATTTTTGTGGCTGTGGACGGAGTCCCATTCGGCTCAGCTTCCACGAGCTCGGTCATATCAGTGACGAGCACTTTGAGCGCGCGGCGATTGCGAAATTTTTCAAGATCAATCGGGACCTCGAGTTCACCCGTTTTTTCAGGTTTGATCTTTACCTTTTGTTCGGCTGGTAAATTGAAACCGATCAACTCCACTTCCGCGTCGCGATTGGTCGAGACGCTGAGCGGGTAAACACCCGTCACGTATGGAAATTCGCCAATCGACAGCCGGTAAAAATGGTCCGCCGAAGCGCCCAGCGTCAATTCGCTCACTTGGATCGTGTAATGCCCTGCTTCCGCGAATGTGTGCAACAGCAGAGGATCGCCTTTGTCGAAATCGTTGTTGCTCGCCAGCACTTTGCCCTGAGCGTCAAAGAGGGTGAGCACGGCGTTGGCTTTGGATCCGATGGTCTTGGCCGTCACGTCGAAAACCAATGACTGGCCTGCGTTGGCCGAAAACTGAACGATATCGCTGTCGCCCATCGGATCAAGCGTGCCCCAAATATTCATCGGCAAGGATTTGATGAGATTCGTTTCCCTTTCACTGACCTGCGGCAATGAATCGACATGGATTTTTATTGTACCGCTCTCGCCGCCAGCGCCGACAACCGAAATCTCATATGGTCCGCGCGGCAGATCAGCCGCTGCGCTCAATTGTATCCACGCCTCCTCCGCTTTGGGTGCCGGGTCCTTCAGAAGGGCGCCCGTCAGCTTCGGATTGTGTAAGTGGATTTCTTTCAGCGTCAGCAGATTCGATCCGATTAGCTTCAGCCGCGTCTCAACGCCTCTTTGAATGCCGCGAGGCTCGGTGCGGACCAATTCGGGTTTGGCGGGCAGCACAACTTTGCCGCTGGTGACGTCGTAGAATTCCATCGAGCCGTCCAGGCGGCCGACGAGCAGTGATTTGCTTTGCGAGAGAAAGGCGATGGCTTGCGGCCAATCCGCCTGCTTCTCCAAAGCGGCTCGTTCCTTGATCTCCGCGGCATCCCACAATTTTACGCTTCGATCATCGGCCGATGACGCCAGCGTTTTTCCGTCTGCTGAGAAGGCAAGGTTGAGGATCGCGCCTTCGTGCGCAAAGCGCGAGTACAGCAGGGGATTCGTTGTCTCAGCGGCGGATTCGCTGATCTCCCATAGGCGGATTCGATTGTCCACGCCGCCCGCGACGAGACGTTTGCCGTCCGGAGCGAAGGCCAACGCATACAGTTCTTTGAGAGATTGTGAAAGCGTATCGCGACGTTCCCCGGTTGCCACATCCCAAAGCTTCACGGTTCGATCGGCGCTCGCACTGGCCAGAAGTTTGCCATCAGGCCGGAACGCGAGATCAAATACGCAACCGTTATGACCGGACAGCGTCCGAATCTCGTCACCGCTTTCGACTTTCCACAATTTGATTTTTTGATCGTAGCTGCCGGTGGCGAGGGTCTTGCCGTCCGGCGAAAGGGCGAGGCCGTAAATCGCGTCGCGATGAGCTTCCCATTTCCGGACCAGTTTTCCGTCAGCAACGTTCCATTCGCGCACTTCGCCGAAGAGCGCATTTTCACCCGCGGCCGCAAAGAGTCGGTCGCCGTCGGCCGAAAAAACGACCGCATTTACGTTGCCGCGATGGCCGCTCAGCGTTCGCAAGGAAAGGCGCGTCTCATGCGAGATTAGTTCGACCTCGCCGTAGCGCGCCAAGGCGATGACCTTGGCAGCATAAGCGGCGGCGTTGATTGGTTTTCGCGGGGTGACCTTCGGGCTTATTTTCGGCAGAACCAATTCACGCGCCCTAACGCCTTCCGGCTTCTTCGCGCCGCTATCGATCCAGCTCTTGATGGTGGCGATTTCTTCAGGTGTGAGTTTTTTGCGCTTTCCCGGCGGCATGATGATTTTCTTGCCGTCGCGCTCAATACCGCCATCGACGAGCTTCAAGAGCAAACTCTCCGCGCTCTTTCCGGGCACGATGACCGCTCCGGATTCACCGCCCTTCATCACGGTGTCAAAGGATTCGAGCACCAATTTGCCTTCCGGCTCCTTCGCCTCATGGCAATCGAAGCA
>DATENK010000421.1:0-6736 GCA_035275085.1 Verrucomicrobiia bacterium
GCGCAATATGGACTGCGGTGGCAGAGCGAAGCGGCGACGGCGCTTTGCTCTGCCACCGCAGTCCATAACGCGAGGGATTCATTGCGGATTTTCGGAGGCCTTGGGAGTATTGGACTTCTTCGGCTTTTCCTTGATGCCGGAGTTCTCAGGCGGATTAGCCTTCATGTCGTCGTTACGCCCGGGTGCGGCGTCTTTCGGCACCAGGCCGCTGATGCTCCGCACGTACGCGGCGAGTTGCCAAACTTGATATTCAGGCACCTTACCCCCGAACGACGGCATGCCATTAGGCCGGCCCTGGGTGATTGTCGCAAAAATATTTTCGGGATTGCTGCCATAAATCCATTTGTCGTCCATCAGTGGCGGGCCCATGCCGCCGCCGCCATTGGAATGACATCCGACGCAGTTGAACGCGCTGAACAGTCGCTTGCCCTCCGAAAGCCCATGCGCGTTCATTTCGTATTCGTTTTTCACCGGCGGATTCGTGACGACGGGGCCTGGCTGGAGGTCGCTCAGCTTCAATCCTTGCAAGACCGAGGCGGATGGTGGACTGACCTCGAAGCCGCGTTCCTCCCGCTTGCAGCCAGTGAGGATCACGAGGCAGACCGCCATCAACATGTCAATGCGCCCGCGGTATCCCATATTCCTCCAAAATCTGCTCGATCTCCGGTCGGCGGCGTTCCAGCACGGCGTTCAATTTGTCGCGCAACTCCTTCTTCGACCGTTTTACCCCTATCGAAATGTTGAAAGTCATGGGAAGCCATTCCAGTCGTGTGTCGGCCCCGAGCGGCACAATCTCCAATGCGCCCTCATGCTTCTTCGCGAAATAACCCGCCGGCGGTCCCCAAACGACGGCCACGTCGATTTGCCTGTTCACCACCGCGTCCAGAATCCGCAAAGGCGGATTCGGCTGGCTGTAATCACCATAGACCGTGAATCCCACAATATTAGTTACAATATTCCTCGCCGCCAGCGCGTGAGCAGGCGGGGTGTTTGCACCATCATCGCCGATCAGTTGCACTCCCACTGGCAGCGTCCGCAAGTCCGGGTCGTCCAATGACTTGAGAGCGATGCCCCGGTCCTTGCGGTACACCAGCACGTAGCTGGCTCGATAATAGGGCTTCGTTGTCAGCGCGCGCTCAAACCCAGTCGGCACACCCAGGACCAGATCGCAGTCGCCCTCCTTGAGCGTCTCACGGAAGAAACCACGGCGTTGCGCGCGCCAGCGGTATTCGATTTGCATCTGCAAATCGCGTGCGATTACCTGCGCGATTTTGTTTTCGAACCCCTCACCCTTGTCGTTTGAGAACGGCAGGTTATTGGGATCAGCCGCGATGCGGAGCGTGTCCGCGGCGCCCGCTGTGAAGGCCCATAGCAGGAGACATCTAAAGAGAAAACACATAAAGCATTCCGCCCTTGGTAGTCTGCTGCGGCAGGTCTTTCATTGCGTTAACGAAACCAAGCGCCGCCGTCGGGTCACGTGCATCCAATTCGCCCGCCACGATTGCCCCGGCCCATCCCCCAACGCCGGAAAGGATCGCGACGTATTGTTTCTTGTCGGGGCCGCGATAGGTGACGGGCTGGCCAATGATCCCGGAGCCAGTTTTGAATTCCCAGAGCACCTGCCCTTTGCGCGCATCAACGCATTTGAACCAGCCCTCCATCGTTCCATAAAACGCGACGTCACCCGCTGTCGCCAGCGCGCCGGACCAGACCGGAAAGTTTTCTGTGACTGCCCAAACTTCTTTTTTATTCGCGATGTCCCAGGCCGAGAATTTTCCGCGGTAGCCACCCGGCCCAGCATACATCTTTACGTTCGCGCCGACGTACGGCGTGCCTGAAATGTAATTAGCTTCCACATTCTCCCAATCCATCGCGAGGTTCTGGTGCGGCACGTACAAGTAGCCGGTCTGCGGCGAATAGGCGCACGGCTGCCAATCCTTGGCCCCGGCAGCGACAGGGGCGATGTCGCGGATTACCTTTCCCATTTGTGGACTCTTTTCCTCGGCGTGCATCAACCGTCCCGTCTTCAAATCCACACCTTTGCTCGAAGTGATCCGGACAAATGGCGTGGCCGAGTACACCTGGCCGGTTTGCCGGTCCATCACGTACATGTAACCATTGCGCTCCGGGTGAACGATCACCTTGCGTTTTTGGCCGTCGACGGTCGCGTCCACTAAAATATTTTCATTTACGCCATCGTGATCGAAAACATCATGCGGCGACCATTGATAAAACCAGATTGCCTCGCCGGTTTCGGGACGCCGCGCGAAAATTCCGCACGTCCACTTGTTGTCGCCGGGGCGCATCTCGGCATTCCATGGCCCCGGGTTTCCCGTGCCATAATAGATCAAGTCCAATTCCGGGTCGTACGAAATCCAACCCCAAACCGTGCCGCCGCCGATCTTCCAATGGTCCGGCGGCCAGCTCGCCACGCCCAGATCCTTGCCACGATCGGATTCATAAAACGGCTTGAAGTTTGGGCCGATTAACACCTCCTTGTCCGGACCGGTGGTGTACGCGCGCCACGCAATTTTTCCATCGCTGGCATTCACCGCTGTCAGCCATCCGCGTACCCCCAATTCACCACCGCTGTTCCCGACTAAAACTTTTCCTTTTACCACCAACGGCGCCATGGTGATTGTCTCACCCTTGTTGATCTCCCCAAGCTTCGTCTTCCACAACTCCTTGCCGCTCTCCCCGTCGACCGCGATCGTATGATTATCAAGCGAGTTGAAAAAAACGCGCCCGCCATCGTATACACAGCCGCGATTTACCACGTCGCAGCAGGCGACGCCTTGCGCCGCCGCCGCGGGTTTCGCTTCATATTTCCATTTGGTGGAACCGGGCTTCGTGAGATCGAGCGCGTATAAAATATTTGGATATGGCGTCACCACGTACATGGTGTTGCTCACGATGATCGGCGCAGCTTCATGACCGCGCGTTACGCCGGTTGAAAACGTCCAGGCGACCTTTAAAGCGGCCGCGTTGCTGGTGTTGATTTCGTTCAGTCCGCTAAAACGTGTGCTGGCAAAATCCTTTGCCGGCATGATCCATTGCCCATCTTCTTCGGCCATGCCCCGGCACAACACGGCCCACGTGACCGAAATCCACAGCACGGCCCATCCAAAGCCCTTTTTTCCCATTTGAGCCCGATGCTACGCGTGCTCATCAATCGCTCGTATGGGGTTGTTTGCTGACAGTTTTCTCCACAAAGGCCTTGCTTAGAAAAAAACAGGGCGGAAATTGCTTTCCGCCCGCTTGGCAGCACCCTAAATTCCCCAGCTACCGCGAACACTTATGCCACGGGACCAAAAACTGCGCACTGGGCATTATCCCTACCAAGGTTATTCACGACCCTGAATAGATACGGCCGAACGTTGATTTTGCGCCAATATCCGGCAAGTTTGCTTGGTGAATAATTGACCGATAAGGAGCGAACAAAATTTTTAAAATAACTCTTGTCACCCCAATACGTAGTGTTAGTCTCGCCGCCACTCCCAATGAATGGGGCTATGCGGTTGGAACTTAACAAAAAGGACAAACAATGATTGATGCTCGTGATCAAGTCCAGTCGGCTGGGCTGCGGAAGTCTCTCCGCTCAGCCGCTCCAGTATTGCAAGGTCGGTCTAAAAGCAGGATTTCAGGTCAGACGAGGAAGCTGGCGGTTTCTCGGACATTCAGCGATCCCAAGGTCAAGCCGTTTGATCAGATCGAATGGGACCGGCGGGTAGCTGAGATTACCGACGACGGCGGGAAGGTCATTTTTAAACAGGAGAACGTGGAAGTTCCCAAATCCTGGTCGCAATTGGCGACCAAGGTTGTGGTTTCCAAATACTTTTACGGCGAGCAGAATACATCCGAACGGGAGACCTCCGTCCGCCAACTGATCCATCGCGTGTGCCGGACCATTGCCGATTGGGGCATCGCTGACGGCTATTTCAGCAAAGAAGACGGCGAGATTTTCTATGATGAACTGACGTGGCTCTGCCTGAACCAGTACGGCGCATTCAACTCGCCGGTATGGTTCAATGTGGGCCTTTACCATCAGTATGGCGTCGGGAACAACTCGGCGCAGGGCAATTGGTTTTATAATCGCAAGACGCAAACGGCTGAGCGCGCCTCGAGCCAATACATCTTCCCGCAATGCAGCGCCTGTTTCATCCAATCGGTGGACGACAACATGGAATCGATCATGAAACTCGCTTACAGCGAGGCCATGCTGTTCAAGTTCGGTTCCGGCACAGGCACCGATTTGAGCCCGATTCGTTCGAGTAAAGAAAAGCTTAGCGGCGGCGGTCGGCCTAGTGGCCCGCTCTCCTTTCTGAAAGTGTACGATCAGGTCGCAAACGTGGTGAAGTCTGGCGGCAAGACGCGCCGCGCAGCCAAGATGAATACCCTGCGCGATTGGCACGGCGACATCGAAGAATTTATCGACGCCAAACAGAAGGAAGAGCGCAAGGCATGGGCGTTGATCGAGCAAGGCTATGACGGTTCCTACAACGGCGATGCATACGGCAGCGTCATGTATCAGAACGAAAATCTCTCCGTCCGCGTTTCCGACGATTTCATGCAGTCAGCGATTGACGGGCGCGAATGGTGGACCCGGTCAACGACTAGCGGCAAGCCGCTGCACAAAAAAGATGCGCGCACGCTCTTGAACAAAATCGCCGAAGGCACCTGGGTTTGTGGCGACCCCGGCATGCAATATGATGGGCCGATCCAGAAGTGGCACACGTGCAAGGGCACCGAGCCGATCCATTCGACCAACCCGTGCTCGGAGTATGTGTTCCTGAACAACACGGCGTGCAATCTCGCCTCCCTGAACCTGATGAAGTTCAAACGCGAAGACGGTATATTCGACGTTGAGCGCTTCAAGGCTGCAGTCCGCATCTATATCACGGCTCAGGAAATCCTGGTGGATAACGCGTCGTATCCCACTAAAGACATCGCGGAGAACTCACACATTTTCCGCACTTTGGGATTGGGCTACGCCAACCTCGGCTCACTCATCATGAGCTACGGCTTGGCCTATGATTCGGACGAAGGACGCGCGCTCGCCGGCGCCATTACCGCGATCATGACGGGGCATTCGTATGAACAATCGGCTCGCTTGTCATCTGTCATTGGTCCTTTCAAAGGATACAAGGACGCGCGCTGCGCGCACATCAGCAAACCGCTGGAAAAGGACAATGTCGATTCGATGCTGGGCGTCATTCGCCTGCACCGCAACGCCGTCGAAGACATTCAGCCCAGTGCGGAATTCAATTACCTCAAGGACGAGGCGCGTTCGTCATGGGACGCGGCCCTGTCTGCGGGGACGCAGCACGGTTATCGCAATGCACAGGTAACCGTGCTCGCCCCCACCGGCACAATCGCTTTCCTGATGGATTGCGACACCACCGGGGTCGAGCCAGACATCGCATTGGTCAAATATAAACTGCTCGCCGGAGGCGGCATGCTGAAGATCGTCAATCGCACCGTGCCTGAAGCATTGCGCCGGCTGGGTTACAGCCAGACGGAAATGGGCGACATTATCGCCCATATCGAGCGCTTCGATACCATTGAGGATGTCGCAGAGACAAATTCGGACGGGCTGACAACGGTCATCAAGAGCGGTCTCAAGCCCGAGCATCTCGATGTGTTCGATTGTGCGTTTAAAGCGTTCCGCGGTAAACGCAGCATCCATTACATGGCCCACCTGAAGATGATGGGCGCGGCGCAGCCGTTCATCAGTGGCGCAATCTCGAAGACTGTCAACCTGCCTGGCGACTGTTCCGTCGGCGACATTTCCGACGCTTACACCCAGGCCTGGCGCATGGGCCTCAAGTGCGTAGCGATTTACCGCGATGGCTCGAAACGCTCCCAGCCACTGAATACGAAGAAGACCAACGAAGCTGGGGCGAAAGAATCAGTGGTCGTCGACGACGAGCGTGTCAAGCACCTCGAAGCGGAGGTCCAAAGGCTGCGCGAAGAATCGGGAAAACCATTGCGTCGCCGGCTCCCGGAAACGCGTCGTGCCATCACGCACAAGTTTGAGATTGCGGGTCACGAAGGTTACTTCACGGTGGGCTTGTTCGAGGACGGACAACCTGGCGAGTTGTTCATCACCATGGCCAAGGAAGGGTCCACGATTGGCGGCCTCATGGACAGCATCGGCACCCTCACCAGCATGGCGTTGCAATACGGCGTCCCGTTGGAGGCGCTCGTCAAGAAATTCGCGCATCAGCGTTTCGAACCGTCCGGCTTCACGAAGAACCCCGACATCCGAAACGCCTCATCCATCATCGATTACGTCTTCCGGTTCATGGCGCTGGAATTCATTCCCGGTTACCGCGAATCGACTGGCCCGAGCCGGAGCCAGCCGGAGTTGCCGATTCCAGGTTTAATCGACGCAAATAAAAAGCACGTCAATCGGCCAGTAGCGGAATTGGCGCGCAATGACGAACCGGAAATCGAACTTGCTCCTGAGGTGACGGGCAGAGATTTGGGCAATGGCGGGTCCAATGGAACTGGTTTGGCTCGTGGCAGGACCTTTGCCAATTTGAGTGACGCCATTGCCCATTTTCAGTCAGACGCGCCCACTTGTCCCAGTTGCGGCCACGTGGCGGTGCGCAACGGGGCGTGTTACAAATGCCTGAACTGTGGCGAAAGCCTGGGCTGCTCCTGATCATCCTGGGTGCGGGAGGAACGAGCCGGAAACCTTGCGGTTTCCGGCTTTTTGTTCAATTTTTTTTTA
>DATENK010000422.1:0-11874 GCA_035275085.1 Verrucomicrobiia bacterium
GCACCAAAGAAGGCAAGCTTCAGATCGAACTCGCGCAGCTTCAGCATTTGCTCCCGCGGTTGACCGGCTTTTGGGGCCACTTGTCGCGCCAAAAAGGCGGTATCGGCATGCGTGGTGGCGAAGGCGAAACGCAGTTGGAGACAGACCGCCGCCGCGTCCAGGACCGTATCGCGCGTATTCAACGGGACCTGGAAGTGGTCCGCAAACAGCGCGCCACGCAGCGCGTCGGGCGGCAGCGCCATCTCTGGCCGCTTGCGTCAATCGTAGGTTACACCAACGCAGGGAAATCCACGTTGCTGAACGAATTGACCGGCTCCGCCGCTCTCGCTGAAGACAAGCTTTTCGCCACGCTCGATCCGACTACACGGCGTCTGCGTCTTCCGACCAATCAAAACGTTCTTCTCACCGATACCGTTGGTTTTATTCGCAAGCTGCCACATGGGTTGGTTGAGGCCTTCAAGGCGACGCTCGAAGAAGTCGTCCAGGCTGACCTGCTGCTGCACGTCGTCGACGTGAGCCATCCGCAAGCGGAAGAACAGATCGCTGCCGTTAATGGCGTTCTCGATGAAATCGGGGCCAGTGGAAAACCGACGCTTATGGTCTTCAACAAAGTAGACAAGCTGGAGAATCCCACCTTGGTTGAAATGTTCTTAGGCGCTTATCCCAACGCCGTGGCGATCTCTGCGGAAAACGGCGATGGTATTCCGGCATTGCTTGCGCAACTCGGCGCGCTACTGCGGCCGGTCCGAGAGTTTGTTGAATTGCGTGTCCCCCATGAAAATGCCACGACGATCGCCCGTCTGCATTCGCAAGCCCAGGTCGTCGAGCGTAGTTACAATGGTCGCACAGCCCGTTTCAAGGCGCGTATCCCGCCCCATCTCATGCCTGAGTTTGAGCCGTTCATCGTCGTTAACGGAAACGGCAAGCACCGCTAGGCCTGAAATCGACAAAGGCGGGCCGCTTTCGTTCGCCCGATAGACATAGGGGCGCATTCTCGCTAGTGTCCCCCCGTTTTGCCGCGCGTTATTGCGACATCCATGCTCGGCCGTGTCCATCCATGGCTGATTGTCGTTTTGCTTGTCGGCAGTCTGACCAGCTTTGCAGCGGAATCTCAAGTGCCCCCCGCGAAAATCAAAATCTCCGGCTACGGCGTCCTGGGCAATCGCAAACTCAAAAGGCTCGTTCGCGTTATGCAGGGTGAGGACATGCGCAAGCCTCTCGTGGACGCGAATTTCATCGAAAACGCCGGCCTGATCATTCTTTCCCGCATGCGCGAGGACGGGTTCTTGAATCCGACGGTCATCGCCGAGATCGTTCTTGCCGACGGCCGCCGTTATGCCATGCGCTGGCGCAGCACGGTCGATCCGCCGCTGCCGCGGCCCCTTTCGGCGCAAAGCGTGCATTTCAAAGTCTTTGAAGGCAGGCGCTTCTACTTCGATCAACTCACATTTGCCGGCCTGGAGGCGATTGGCGAAAAGCAAGCGCGGCCATTCTTCATCGAAGCGGACGCGTTGATTCCGCTCAAGGTCAGCCGCATTTTTACCCCTGGCCGCCTCAAGCGCGGCCTGACCTCGATCCGCGAATTGCTTGAGCGCAAAGGCTTTCAGGACGCGCGTGTCGAAGCGGGCGAGGTTCGTCAGGACGACAAAACCGGTGCGGTAAATGTTCGCGTGGACGTCAATCAAGGGCCGCTCTACATCGTTCGTTCGGTACGTATTGAAACGTTCGTCGTCGTGACGAACATGCCAATCTACGTTGAAACCCGGCATCCGAATCGACCTTACTCCCAACTCTGGCAACAGGATCTAATCCAATCCCTCAAAGTCACGAACTATGTCGGCGGCTACGCGGACACTACCGTCGAAGCGAAAACCGTTAACCGCCAATCAATCACGAACACTATTTTCCTGGATCTATTGGCCACTGTGAAAACCGGGCCGCAAATCGAAGTCGGCGCGGTGCGTTTCAGCGGACAGAAAGAAACCAGGATCGGCATCATGGGCGACCGTGTGCCGCTGGAACCTGGGAATCTATTGAACCCCGCTTTGGCGGAGAAGGGCCGTTCACGCCTTGCCCGCCTCGGCGTTTTCGATTCCGTCCAACTGCGCTACGACATTATCGACGACGAAAAGCGCGATGTCATTTACGATGTGCGCGAAGGCAAGTCGCTTGACCTCAATCTCCTCTTCGGTTTCGGCAGCTACGAACTGCTCCGGGGGGGCGTCGAAATCGAAAAACGCAACCTTTGGGGACGGGCGCATCACGTGCGCCTTCGGGCCATCCAGTCCTTCAAGTCCACGCGTGGTGATTTGCTTTACACCATGCCCCAATTCATCGGGGAGGAAATTGATCTGTTTCTCAACGGTTTCGGTCTGCGTCGCGAAGAAATCGATTTTATCCGCAAGGAATACGGCGGCGGCGTAGGCGGCCTGAAGCATTTCCCCGCGATCTCCAGCGACCTCAGCCTGCGCTACAATTACCAGGTGCTCCGCGCGCTGGACGTGCCGGCTGCGTTCGCCCAGCGCAGCGTCGAAAATCCCGGCGTCGGCGCTGTTATCGCCGATTTCCGACATGACATGCGCGACAGTCCGATTTATCCGACGCGCGGGCACAAAGTGTTCGCCACTCTTGAACTCGCATCCGAATATCTCGCCGGTGACGTGGATTATCATCGCTTCGAATTGGCCACGGCCATTCATCAACCGCTCGGTGGTGGGCGCTTCATCAGCGCCGGGGTCAGCCACGGGTTGATAGCACCACTGGATTCGGCTGCGGAAGACATCCCGTTCAACAAACGGTTTTTCCCGGGCGGCGAATATTCCATCCGTGGCTATAAGGAAGGTGAAGCGGCCCCCCGCGACAGGCAAGGGCATCTCGTCGGCGCCGAGAGTTACGTTTTTGGCTCGATCGAGTTCGAACAAGCCCTCACTCCCAAGTGGTCGGTGGTCTTCTTCACCGACGCTGTCGGTTTCGCGCGCGACTTCGCCGATTATCCGGTGAATGCGGCCCTCTACTCCGTCGGTGGCGGTCTGCGCTGGAAAAGCATCGTCGGCCCCGTCCGCCTCGAATACGGCTATAATCTCAATCCCCGCCCCGCTGATCCTGTCGGCACCCTCCACTTCTCGCTCGGCTTTCCATTTTAAAAACTTAGCCAGCCTTAATCTTCGACGAAGTGCTCTGCCTGAAAAGTGGACACCGATATCCTGCGATTCGGCATTTTCCGTCCGCGAACTCTCGTTTTGGCAGGCAACCATCGCTCTTGGGCTCCACGGCACCACCATTGCTCTAGTTCGCGCAGGCCGCTTGTCATCGGTCAGGTGGTGATTGTGAGAAACCTTAGCCTGAATATGAAGAGTACCTTGATTCCCGTTTGTGTGTTCACCGCTGCGCTCATAGCCGTTGACGCTGCTTTCGCCGACGACAAGCGCACTCCATCTCCGCGTGGCAGAGAGATCTGGGATCAGGTGCCTACGACTCCCAACGATGCCAAGGCCCGCACCACGGCCGTAAGTGCCACGCCAGCCAAAGTGAAGAGTTCCCCGGCCAAGCGACTCTGGGTCGGCCGTACGGTCATCATCAGTCCATCCGAGCGCGATATCATCCGCGGGTATGTGCGCAACCGCCTCCAGGCATCAAAAGGGGGAAAATTTAATGGCGTGCCGCAGGGCCTGGCAAAAAAAGTTGCATGGCCCAATAACCTGCCAGCCGGCTGGCAGAAAAACTGTGTCCGAGGCAAAGCATTACCCGAGGAAGTTCACGAACATTGCCAGCCTTTGCCGGAAGAACTTACGGCGAAGCTGCCGCCGCCGCCTCCCGGAACAGTCTTGCTCGCCGTCGATGGCACCGTCGTCCGTGTCGGGTACCCCACTTACGAAATCCTCGACCTGTTCGACGTCCTTGCACCGCCGGCAGAGTTGATGGGCCCTCGCCCTGCGCGTCCGGCGCTGCAGCGCCTTGCGGCGGCTGATACGAAATAATCCGGATTGTCCTCAGTCGGATCTCGCTTTTGATGATTGCCTAAATCAGGTCCGGATCTCTGTAGCCAAGGCATGCTCTTCGCCTGGTATTAGAGTCATCGGTTCGGAATGGTCCAGATAAGCTGTGCAGACGGCAAAGAAATCGCGCTGGGTATGAACGCGGCGAATTTCAAACAAAAAGTTTTCACGCACACCTTCACCAATAAAATTCATGAACTTCTTCATGCGTTGCACCTGCAAATGTTCAGGCGCGTCGGCATCGCTTTGCGCGTCCCAGAGTTCGTGGATGTATTTGAGGACTGCGCGGCCCGTGGGTAAGCTCGGCGGCTCACCGCGACGCACCTCCCGGATTTGCTCGAATAACCACGGATTGCGAATCGCGCCGCGGCCGATCATCAGGCCCCGTGCGCCCGTTTCCGAGAGCAATGACAGCGCCTGATTCGCCTCGTAGACGTTACCATTGGCCAGCACGGGGCAGCGCAATTCGCGGCTCGCGAGCGCGATCAAGTCATAGCGTACCCCTGGCCGATACATTTGGGTGACGGTCCGGCCGTGGACGGTGACCAGATCGACGGCGTGCTTTTGGAAAAGCCGAAGCAGCGTTTCGAATGCCTCCGATGAATCAAAGCCGATCCGCGTTTTTACCGTCAACCGAACTGCCACCGCCTCGCGCAAAGCACCAAGAATGGCGTCTATCTTTTCCGGCTCGCGCAGCAACCCACCGCCGGCGCATTTGCGATAAACGACCGGCGCCGGGCAGCCGAGGTTCAGATCGATTGCGGCGACTGGATACTGTTGCAGTTCCCGGGCGGTGCGGACCAAAGCGGGCACGTCGTTCCCGATCATCTGTGCCACCACCGGCTGGCCGGTTGGATTTTCGGAGATGGATTGCAGGATCTCACGTTCGAGACGCGACTCACTGTGTACGCGGAAATACTCCGTCCAGTACACATCAGCCCCGCCGTACCGGACCATCAAACGCCAGAATGCCAGGTCCGTCACGTCTTGCATAGGAGCGAGCGCAAAGATCGGTTCGCTGCTTGTCAGCCAGTCATGCGTCATTTCAAACCACCGTAACTATGGCACCGCGGACAGACAAAGCCAGAATGACTAGAACTTCCAACTTGGGATTTGGTGATTTTCTCGCGCCTGATTATTATTGGCGCTTCGGACAATATGAAGCGCCGCACATTCCGAAGCCTCTGCGCTGAACTCGAAGCGACACATCACCATCACGTGTACGTCGTTCTCTTGAAACCTGACGTCGCCCGGCTGCGGGCCGTTCGCCTGGCTAATCCTGCGCGCGATCCGCAAAAGCCTTGCGTGTACGTAGGACTCACCGGCCTTTCCCCGGATCAGCGTTTTGCAAATCACCTCCAGGGCATCAAGTCCTCGCCCTTCGTACGACGCTACGCGGTGCGGCTGTTGCCTGAACTGTATGATCATCTGAATCCGATGCCGTACGAAGCCGCGGTCGAAATGGAACTCGATTTGGCGGAGGACCTCCGGCGGCTCGGTTACACCGTTACCGGCGGACACTGAATCGCAACGCGGAGCGACGCAAAATTTGCTTTTCAAGAGTTCGGGTTTTAGGTGCAATCAGGGTGAAAGGTCTTCGTGGGCCTGCTGGTCGTGCGTTGGTCTTCGCGGTTTATCAGAAAGAAAGGTTTTCGATATGGATGGAGTTTTGAGTCGGTCTTCTTGGTCGTTCTTTTTTGGCCTTGGGCTAATCGCCGTAGCGAGTGTCGCTCTCGTTGAATCTGCTTTCGGTGCGCAAACGCTGATCCCAGCCACCTCAAGTTGGCGGTATAAGGCTGATGGGAGCGACCAGGGGTCGGCGTGGTCTGCGCCGGGATTCAATGTGACCAGCTGGCCGACCGGAATGGCGCCGCTCGGTTTTGGCGATCCGCACATTGTCACGGCGCTGCAGAGTGGCTTCATCACGTACTATTTCCGGCGGGATTTTATCGTGACGAATGCCTCGGCGATTTCGGGCCTTGCCTTGCGGTTGCTCCGCGACGACGGGGCGGTAGTGTACTTGAATGGCACCGAAGTACGCCGCGACAATATGCCAGCCGGGCCGGTAACCTATACCACTTTGGCACCGGTGGCCGTGGGTGGGCCCGATGAGACGACATACTTCGAATCAGCGGTGCCGACAAGCCTGCTGGTGAATGGCGCGAATGTTCTGGCCGTGGAGGTGCACCAGAACAGTGCGATCAGCTCGGATCTTGGTTTTGACGCGGCACTGCTCGCGAACTCAGCGAATACCCCACCCGTCGCCCTGGATCAATCGGTCGCCATTAACAAAAACGAAACCTTGTGGATCACGCTTTATGGCACGGACGCTGAGAACAACACGCTTACGTACAGCATCGTCACGGCTCCCTCTCACGGTCAATTGACCGGAACGCCGCCACAGGTATTTTTCACGCCGGCGACGAATTACGTGGGGTCGGATTCCTTTACGTTCAAGGTGAACGATGGGCAGGCTGACTCCGCGCCGGCGACGGTAAGTATCCAGGTGCTTGACCCCCTACCGGCGGGCCTGCTGATTCGGCGCGGCGACCTTTGGAAATATTTGGATACGGGAGTGGATCCGGGCGGCGCGTGGATCAGCCCTGGGTATAACGATTCCGCGTGGCCGGCCTCGAATGCTGAATTTGGTTATGGTGATGGTGACGAAGTGACCGTGATCAACAATACGGACGCGAGTGGCGGGCGCTTAATCACTGCTTACTTCCGACGCTCGTTCACGGTAACGAATGCTTTATCCATTTCCGGGTTGTCCCTCCAACTTTGGCGCGATGACGGAGCGATCGTTTACCTGAACGGCGCCGAGGTGTTGCGCAATAACATGCCGCCCGGGCCCGCAACCTATTCGACGCTCGCGAGCGCACTTGCACCGGACGATGGAGAAGAAGCGGTGGCAGCGAGCATTTCGGGCAGTCTTTTGGTGAACGGAGCGAACGTGATCGCGGTGGAAGTTCATCAAGTCAACGCGACGAGTTCGGATCTAACGTTCGATCTCGAGTTGTCTCTCGGCAGCACGCCCACCAACCACGCGCCGGTGGCCAACAACCTGTCTGTGACCGTCCAGGCGAACATCCCCACGCCGATCACACTCACCGGTTCAGACGCCGACGGCGATCCGCTGACGTTTTCCATCGTGACGTTTCCGATACGTGGCACGCTCAGCGGGAGCGTTCCGAACCTTACCTACACGCCGAACCCGGGGTATAGCGGGCCAGACAGTTTTGAATTCCGAGTAAATGACGGATCGCTCAGTTCAGCGACCGCAACCGTATCCATTGAAGTGCAAGCTGTTTCAACGGCTTTGGTTCCTCGTGGCTCGGTTTGGAAATACCTCGATGCCGGGGCCGACCCAGGGACGGCGTGGATTGATCCCCTTTATAATGACAGCACCTGGAGCGCGGGACCGGCGGAACTCGGGTTTGGTGACGGTGACGAAGCGACAGTCATTAACTCAGCGCCGGGAGGTAACCGGCTGATCACGGCGTATTTCCGGAAACGATTCACTGTTGCGAACGCGAGCGGGATTTCGGGATTGTCGCTGCAACTTTGGCGCGACGACGGAGCGATCGTTTACCTGAACGGCACCGAGGTATTGCGGAATAACATGCCGACGGGACCGGTGTTTTACTCGACTTTGGGAGCAGTCGCTGGGGATGACGGGGAGAGCCCTGTTATGGCAAGCCTGAGCGGCGATCTCCTGGTGACCGGTGAGAATCTCTTTGCGGTGGAGGTCCATCAAAGTTCTCCGACCAGTTCGGACCTCAGTTTTGACCTGGAACTCGCGGCGTCCGGGACACCGCCCAACAATCCACCGGTGGCAAATAACCAATCGGTCGCGGTACAGGAAGACACACCGACGGTGATTACGCTCTCCGCTTCTGACGCGGACGATGACCCCTTGACGTATGTTATTTACCCGGCGAGCCATGGAAACTTAAGCGGCACGCCACCGAATATCACTTACGCGCCAAACACAGGATACATCGGGCCCGACAGTTTTAATTTCAGCGTGAACGATGGCAAAATCGATTCCGCCATCGCGACTGTATCCATCCAGGTCCAGGCGGCACCGAATGCGCTGATTCCGGCTGGATCGGTGTGGCGATATTTGGATACCGGAGCCGATCCTGGCACGGCATGGATCAGCCCATCGTACAACGACAGCGCCTGGCGTTTGGGTCCAGCCGAGCTCGGGTTCGGCGACGGCGACGAAGCAACGGTGATCCGGTCCACAAACGTGACGGGACGCCTGATTACGGCGTACTTTCGGCGGACGTTCAACGTGTCGAACCCGTCGACAATCGGAAATCTTTCACTACAACTCTGGAGGGATGATGGGGCGGTGGTGTACCTGAACGGTGTGGAGGTTTTGCGCAACAATATGCCCGCTGGTTCCATTACTTACTCAACGCTTGCGCTGAGCGCAGCTCCCGACGACGGGAACGGGGCAGTGACGGCGGAAATCCGTTCGAGTTTATTGGTGAGTGGCGCGAATTTGCTCGCTGTGGAAGTGCATCAAAATGCACCCAGCAGCTCTGATCTAAGCTTTGATCTGCAGTTGGATTCCAGTTCGGCCCCTCCTAACCAACCGCCCACCGCCAATAACCAGTCGGTTACAACGTTCCAGAATACAGCGGTCGCGATTACGCTGACCGGTTCCGACCTGGATGGCGACTCACTGGCATATACTGTGATGGGCCTGCCCACACATGGCACACTGAGCGGCACACCGCCGAACGTGATTTACACACCCGCAATGGATTACATCGGCCCAGACAGTTTCACCTTCACTGTCAGTGATGGGCAGGCCAGATCCGGGCCTGCGACAGTGAACATCCAAGTGCTGCGAACGCCGGATCCGCCCGAAGTGGTTTCTGCCGTGGTGGAGTGCAGCAGCAGAAACGTTTTGGTTACCTTCAATGAAGCTGTCGATCGGGCAACTGCCGAAAACCCCTTCAACTATCACCTCGAAGCACCGAGCGGAACGATCATTCCTGCGCTGCAAGTTGTTTTGGGTCCAAGCGCCCAGGACGTGCTATTGCGCTTCGATCCTCCGCCCTCTCCCGGGCAGAATTATACGTTAGTCGTTAATAACCTGTGCGACCCTTCCGGAGATTGCGCACAAAACCAGCGCGTACCGGTTCAGTTCGAGACTGAGCCGCCGGTGGTTGCGTGCAACGTAGCGGTGAACCCGCTTTCGCCGCCCAACAATCAACTCATTAATGTTGGCCTGACTGCGAGTTCCAGCGACGGAAATCTTGGAGTGCAGGTCTTCAGCGACGAACCGGAACTTTCGGTGCTGGATGATGCGGTGCTGACCAATGGCGCGTTGAAGTTGCGCGCCCGGCGGAACCCGAGCCAGGACGGACGAGTATATCTCATCGTCATAACTTCAACGGATGGCTGCGGCAATATCGGAGTTTGCTGCAAGACGGTGGTCGTGCCCGTCAACGGCAGCCAGTCGGCATTGGATGCAGTAAACGCGCAGGCCGCCGCCGCGCAGAGCGAATGCTCACCAAATGGCGCGCCATCCACACCCTACCGACTGCGGCTGCCTGTGGCAGCCTCCTCAGCGACGGCAAGCGCAGCCCAGCAAGGGACCGAAAGGTTGCTGGGATCAGTGCTGAGTGCAAACGTCGGCCGGAATGCGGAACGCGTTCTGTGTGCCGCGCTGAATGCAGCGGCAGATTCGTTCGCAGCGGGACGGGATGGCCGTGCGCTCGACCAGTTACGTGCCTTCCAAAATAAGGTTCGAGCGCAACTAGGCAGGACGCAGCCCGATCTAGTCGAGGCGCTGATCCAAGGCGCCCAGGACATTATAGACGGTGGTTGGTAGAGGCGGTTTGCATCGCTTAGAAATTGTGCGCCACCGCCTTATCGGTGGATCAATATCTGGTACGCGCCATATCCGGCGCTGGCGATTACGAACGCTGCCAGCAAGATGGCCGCGTTCCTTGCCGCCAGGGACGCGTGGCACCACCACCCTTTCACCGAGCGCATGGTTTTTCGGAACTTGAGCTCGCACCAATCCATTGTGCGCGCGATCGGCCGGGAACGTTCAGCCAGGAGAGCGCCTCCCACTACAACCAGGGGAAGACCCGGTCCCGGGATGAAGCAGAAAATTATGCCCGCGCCGAGTATCAGCACGCCGATCGCCGGCTGGCCGAATCGTTGCATCCAGGATTGCTCTCGCCGCCAGCTTTGTTTGCGTTCGTAACGCTCCTGAAAACGGTGCCCAGGCCGACCTTTTCGGAGGTCGCTCCATTGCTGCTTCAGACCGTCCGGCATGGGACACACTCCTCGCGTCCATGCGGCAAGTCAATAGAGGCAGACCCCCGCCGACTGCGAACCGGCGCCTGCCAGCGGCCAAAAAACTGATTCGTTACTTCAGCCCAGGTGGGGTGGGATTGAAAACCTGAAAATGAAAACCGTCGGCCTTCACCGCCCCGGACCAGACGCCGATGTGGAAATACTTCGAGATTTTTTCGAAGGGCGGCAGCAGCGAAAAGTCCAGCCATTCCTTGAATTTGTTTTGGTCCTCACCCATGCCAAGCCGCCCCGCCAATGGCGTTGTGGCAAGCAGGTTGGCAAGAGTGCCGGACTCTTTGCGCAAAATCTCCAAAGTGCTCTTGGTAGTTTCCTTCTGGTTCTCGAAGCCGAAGAGGCCCGTACCCATGCCGCCGACCTTGTCCGCCGCGGAAGCAAGCCCACTAAAATCGCGAAGCTGCTTTTCCTGATTCCCGCGCAGAAACTCTTCGAGCATGGCCGTGTCCGTCGAGAAAGCGACATATGCGCCGGTCGCCGCAAAACTGATCGACCGATCCACCTTGGCCGCTCCAGCACCACCGCCGCGCGGGCCGGGCTGGGAGGGAAGGTTGACGGTGTACACTTTGCGGCCTAAAAACTCGCGCTCTTTCATTTTTGCTTGCGGCGGCAACAGCGGCGTTGCGAGCGCTTTAATCGATGCTGCCAGCGGCTCTGGCCGGGGCGAACCGATCAGCGTAATGGACGGCGGGGAGTTCAAATCGGCGAGCGTCCCGTTCTTTGGGCTTTTTGAATAATTAACAATATCATCGCCAAGATTTTCGATCAGGTTCTTACGTAAATCGAAGTTCGGGTCCTTGTCTTTCCCTGCGCTATCCATCACCAGTTTGACGGTACCCGCCAGCACCGGGTGTACTTCGGAAAGGGTTTTTTCCAGCGTCGCCCAGGCTTGCGGCATATCAAGGCGCCAGCGACTGAATTTGGTGGCATCCGCGGGGACAAACGGTGGTGGAGCCGATTCCTTCTGCGGGAAGGAAATGATTTTGAACAACCCCTGCCGTTGCGATTCCGGAACGCTCACCACGAAATTACCTGACACACCTTCCGTTGAATTCTCTAAGCTGAAGGCAAGGGATTGCACGGCATTGAGGCCCAATCCCTTGAGGATGGCCTCCGGATCGAACGCGCCCCGCTTCGGTTTCTCTTCCGGCTCCTTCGGCTTTTTCATGGCGAAGTCCATGAAGGTCTTCCAATTCACCCAGCCGTACACGTCAGCCGAGCGGAACAGCGGCCCGTAATGGGTCGAAAAGTTCGCCTGCTCCGACAGACCAGGCACGTTTCCACCGCCCATCCGCGCGAGCACCTTTTCCACTCCTTTGCGAGAATTGCCTACGATCAGGAGCGGACCGGATTGCCCCACAAGCCACTCCAGCTTCCGCGGCGGTTTTTTCGCCTTGGGTTCTTCGGCTTTTTCAAAACCTTCCTGCGGGTCAGGAAAGATGGTATCCAGCGTCTTCGAAAATTCGTCCGACTGAAAAATATAAGTAGTGAATTCCGCGTCGCGAATTTTCTCACTCTTGATCTGCTTGCCTTTGTC
>DATENK010000423.1:0-10138 GCA_035275085.1 Verrucomicrobiia bacterium
CGAGCCGGAATATCATTACACAACGATCAACGTCGAGGCGCAGCAGCGCAATCCGCATTCTCTCCTTTGGTGGACGAAGCGCGTGCTCAACTTGCGCAAGCGTTGGAGCGCATTCGGACAGGGTACGCTGGAGTTCCTGCACCCGGAAAATCGCAAAGTCCTGGCCTTTGTGCGCCGGCATGAAGACGAAAATATTTTGGTGGTCGCGAACCTCTCGCGCTTCCCGCAACCGCTGGAATTGGATCTTGGGGGCTTCAAGGGCACCGCCCCGCTGGAACTCTTCGGGCGGACCGAGTTCCCCATGGTCAACGATCATCCGTATTTCCTTACTCTGAGTCCACACGCGGTGATGTGGTTTTCGCTCGAACCGAAATTCGCCAAACGCTACGAGATCGAGACTCGCGACAAGCCGATTGAAGTTGGGTCAAATTGGGAGGAGATTTTCGAGGACCGCTTTCGTGATGAGCTGGATACCATTCTCGCAAAATACATTGAACCGCGCCGGTGGTTCGCAGGTAAGTCGCGCGAAATTAAATCCGTGCGCGTCCAGGATGCCATTCCCCTGCCCTTCAATTCCGAGCGCGCATTCGTCGTGCTGCTGAATGTCGACTACGTTCAAGGCGATCCCGAGCAATATTTGCTGCCGCTGACCTTTACATGGGGTAAAGACGCGATGCGCGTCCAACATCATTATCCATTCTTCGTCGTTTGCCACGTGCACATTCGCGATGACAAGCCCGATGGAATCATTTACGACGCAAGCGGGAACCCGCAATTTTGCGCGTTTCTGCTCGATGCCATCCATCGACGCCGGTCGTTCAAAGGCGACCACGGCGAACTCGAAGCGTGGATGGGTGCAGCTTATAAACAAATCCGTGGCGCGAACGGCGGGATGCCCCCGGCGCTGGGAAAGGCCGAGCAGAGCAACAGTTCAATTCATTACGGAGACAAGTTCATCTTCAAAATGTTTCGCCGCCTGGAGCCCGGCGTTCACCCCGATCTCGAGGTCGGCAAATTCCTAACCGAGCGCAATTTTCCAAGTACTCCGGCCGTCGCAGGTTGGTACCAGTATCGCCGGAACGATGGCGAAACCATCACGACCGGGATCCTGACGCAATTCGTGCACGAGGCGAAAGATGCCTGGCCGGCCACACTCGAAATTCTGAGCCGCTACTTCGAGCGGGTGCGCGTGACGCCCAGTGGCAAACAGACACTGGATAGCCGCACCGCATCTTTGCTGACCATGGCCGATGCCGGCATTTCCGACGAGGTCTCGGGTTTTATTGGCAGCTACGTTGAACTCGCGCGCCTGCTCGGCCAACGCACGGGCGAGTTGCATCTTGCGCTCGCGTCGGACGGCGAAAACCGGGACTTCGCGCCCGAGCCGTTCAATCCATTTTATCAGAGAGCATTATTCCAATCGATTCGCAACCTCACCGTCAGCAATTTTCAGTTGCTGCGCAGCCGGCTGAAAACGCTATCCACGCACGATGTAGTGAAAGCAGAGCGCGTTGTCGCGCAACAGGAACAATTGCTGAACCGTTTCAAGCCGTTGTACCAAAAACCGATCGCGGCGATGCGCATCCGTTGCCACGGCGATTATCATCTCGGCCAGGTGCTTTATACCGGAAAGGACTTTATCATCATCGATTTCGAAGGGGAGCCGGCCCGACCTCTGGGCGAGCGCCGGATCAAGCGCACGCCGCTCCGCGATGTCGCGGGCATGCTGCGTTCATTTGATTACGCCACACACGCGGCGCTGTTCCAGCAGTTGGAGCGCGGGAACATTCAGGCCGCGCAATTGCCAGAACTCGAACCCTGGACACGCTACTGGTATCAATGGGTTAGCGCCATTTTCCTGAAGGCGTACTTGGGCGTGGTCGGCCAAAGCGGCCTGGTTCCCAAAGACGTTCCCACGCTGGCGCTGTTACTCGAAGCGAGTTTGCTCGAGAAGGCCATCTACGAAGTCGGTTACGAACTGAACAATCGGCCGGAGTGGGTGCGCATTCCCTTGGAAGGCATCTTGCAGTTGGTTTCATGACGACGCCTCAACTGCAAGCCCGCGCGCGCGAACGGGGAATTCAGACGTCTTACATCAACGCGGCCGGCAAGGAAATCTTTGCCAGTCGCGCAACCTTGGAGGCAATCCTGGATGCGCTGGGTAGCGACCAATCTCCTTTGGAATGCGAGCCCGTCATCGCGCTCTGGGATGGCAAACCAAAGCGCATTCCATTGCGAGGAGCGGCTCAATTGCAACTCGAAAGCGGCGAGGTGTTGTTAGTGAAGAATTCGCGGTTGCCGAGTTGCCCGTTAGGTTACCACAAGCTGCAGATGGAAGACGGCGAGTCGTTGGTGATCGCTGCTCCATCAAAGAGCTATTCCGATCCCGAGATCGGTCGTGCGTGGGGCGTGTTTGCGCCCATGTATTCCTTGCGCGGAAGAACTGAAGGCTTCGCCGAGTGGCGGGGTCTCATCGATTGGTTGCATCCGTTCGGGGCGAGCGTAGTCGCCACGCTCCCGCTGCTTGCGTCCTTTCCATCGGAGCCGAGCCCGTATTCGCCTGCCAGCCGTCTCTTTTGGAATGAGTTTTACGTAGACGCGCAAGTTCCTGCGCGGCGCGGCGATCTTTTGGATTATCAAAAGATCACCAAAGCCAAGCGCGCAAAGCTCGAACGCGAAGCAGCGAAATTTAAACCCACCAGCGACGCCAAGCTGAACGACTACGCGGCGTTTCGCGCAACGACTGAAAAACACGGCCCGTGGCAGTCGTGGCCGGAACGGATGCGCAATGGCCAGTTGCGTCCAGGGGATTACGACGATCCCACAAAAAACTATTACGCGTATGCGCAAACGCGCGCGCAGGAGCAGATGGATGCGTTGCTGCGATATTGTCGCGCGAAAGGGATAAAACTCTATTTAGACCTGCCGCTTGGTGTGCATCCGGACGGTTACGATGTGTGGCGTGAATGCGACAGCTTTGCCCTCGACATGAGCGCAGGCGCGCCGCCTGATCCGTTGTTTACCAAAGGGCAGGACTGGGGATTTGCCCCGTTAAACCCCCAAGCCATGCGGCAGAATCATTATCGCTATTTTATCGATTTCCTCCGTTTCCAGATGCGCCACACGGGATTGCTGCGCATTGATCATGTCATGTGGTTGCATCGGCTTTATTGGATTCCGAAAGGCCGCCCCGCAAGTGAAGGCGCTTATGTCTGTTACCCGGCCGAAGAGTTGTACGCCATTCTCAGTCTGGAATCGCATCGCAACAAAACGATGCTGGTCGGCGAAAATCTCGGCACCGTCCCGCCGCAAGTGAACAACTCGATGCAGCGCCACCACCTCCGCGAAACGTACGTGCTTCAATATGAAGTGCGTCCCAAGCCGGGGCTCCGCCCCCCGCCCCGCCGCGCCGTCGCAAGTTTGAATACGCACGACATGGCAACCTTCGAAGCATTTCTGCGCGGACTCGATATCGATGACCGGTTTGATCTGGGGCTTATTAAAAAATCCAAGCTTGCAGGCGAGCACCGGGACCGCAAAAAGCTGGTCGATAGCCTTCGAAAATTCTTTAAAGCCGATCGCGATTTGCTGCAAGCAGCTTTAGAGTGGCTCGCGAAGTCAGAAGCGGAAATCGTCCTCATTAACATCGAGGACCTTTGGCGCGAAACGTTGCCGCAGAATGTGCCGGGAACTTCCACTGAGCGCCCGAACTGGCGGCGCAAGCTCCGCTATTCGATCGAGGAACTCGGGGCTAATCCTCAAGTTCGGCGCTTGCTCCAGCTCGTTGCAGATGCTCGCGCGCAATCTCGGCCCACTGGCTCTTCGGGTCGAGTTCGACGTAAGCGAGCCAGTGCCCTTGCGCTTCGCTGAAGCGACCGGCTTTTTCGAGAAACACCGCGAGATTGAAATGCGCATCGGCGTATTCGGGCGACACCGTAATCGCTGTTTGGAGGCTCGCGATTGCTTCCGGCAATTTGCCGCGCTGCTCCTGCACGTCTGCAAGGTTATACCAGGCGGGGCTGAAAGCAGGGTCCTGCGCGGCAGCCATACGGAAGCTTTGTTCCGCGCCATCGGTCTCGCCCAATTCGCGCAGGACGTTGCCTAAATTGAAATACGCTTCCGGGCAGCGCGGCGAAAGTGCGAGGCATTTGCGGTATGCGTCGATCGCTTCCTGATAGCGCTCGTGCTCTTCGTGGTCCTGGCCAAGCTCGAACCATTCCTCGGGTGTGCCTTTATCCTGCGGCAATTGCAGGACGGTCGCCATCGGCTGCGCGGCAGGATCGAAGGCAAAGCAAAGCTGGCCCGCCGGCGAAATGCGGAAGTGCCCAAAATCCGCCAGCACTGAACGCGAATGTTCAGCCACGATCTTGAGTTGCGCGAGCGGACGATGCGTGTCCGGCAACACGGTGCTCAGACTGTGCAGGCTTTCGCCGATTACTTCCGGGCGCACGCCGTCATTGATTAAGCGCGCGATCGTCTGAAGGGACACGAGGTCCTGGAAGTCGTAGTAGCCACCAGTCGAATGAACCAGGCTGAAATGCTCCCACCGCTGCAGCGTCGCCGCTTCCACCTTCAACAACTTGCAAACGTCCTCAGCTGAAAAGGTCTGGTGCAACTCGTCGCGGCGCTCCTTAACCCCCGCGACTTCCAGGAATTTCACCTCGGAAATGATCCGAATGTTGCACCCCTCGCGATTCAATTCCTCAGCCCGTTGGAGACGCTGACTGACCGCGCCATTGGGCAACAGCGGCCAGCCGCGCATGCCGATCACGAGCACACTCGTTTTTCGTGTGAGATGCGGCGATACGCTCCCTCCCGCGGCATCGACCAGGCGCGCCGCTTCCCAGCGGCTCACGGTGCCTAGCTTACCGGTGAAAGCCACCGAGGCGTTCCTCAGGTTCTCGGTCACGAAGAAAAGGCTAAACGGTGCTGGCGCACGGCCACAAGGCTAAAGGCTGACGAGACCGACGACGCGGGCGGGGGATGGATGATTAGGATTAAGATTAAGATTAGGATCAGGATTAGGATTTCGGGAGGGGGCCCGGGGAGGCGTCAGAAGGCGTCAGGGCGTCAGGAGGCCTGAAAATATTGGGCGGAATGCATGTTTTGAAAGCGTCAGGAAGGCCTTTGGACCCGTCAGGTTTCAAAAGCCTGAACATTCAAGTGACGCGGGGAGCCGCGGGGGGATACCGCCCCGGGGATGTGTGCAGTTCGTCCGCGTGTTATCTTGTTTGCAGGAGTGAAAACCAAAATCCAAGCAGTGAGACGGCGTCTAAAGGCAAAGGCGACCCCGATTCCGGAACCGGAATTTATTCCGCCCATGCAGGCGAAACTGGTGCGGACATTGCCTGAGGGGCCTGACTGGATTTACGAGATCAAATGGGACGGCTATCGGGTCGAAGCGATCAAGCACGACGACACGATCAAGCTGATCTCGCGCAACGCGAAGAGCCTGAGCGGCGATTTCCCGGAAGTGCTTGATGCTGTTCGCGGCACCAACGCGCATACCAGCGTGATGGATGGCGAGGTTGTGGCGTTGGACGAGCGGGGCCGGCCATCCTTTCAGGCGTTGCAACATCGCCGCGCGTTAGCGGCCGGGCACCGCCTCGTGTATTTTGCTTTCGATCTCCTGAACCTGAATGGCAAGGACCTGCGCGATGTGCCGCTCCAGATTCGCAAGGAAGAGCTGGCGAAACTGGTGGCTGGTTCGCGGGTCCAGCTTTCCGCTGATCTCAAAGGTGATCCTGCCATCATTATCGAAGCGATCAAAGGCGCTGACCTTGAAGGCGTTGTCGCGAAACGCCGCGATTCCCGATACGAACCGGCAAACCGCAGCGGCGCATGGGTCAAAGTGCAGTTCAAGCGCCAGCAGGAATTCGTCATCGGCGGCTACAAACCGGAAGGCGACTCTTTCAGCTCCATCGCTGTCGGCTATTACGACAACGGCAAGCTCATGTTCGCCGGCAAAGTCCGCGGCGGCTTCAATGCTCATTCGCGGCGCGAACTCCTGAAGGTGATGAAGCCGTTTCGTGTAGCGAAAAGGCACCGAGCCCGGGAGAACGTAAGACGCGGAGAGTTTTTCGAGTGTCCGTTTGCGAATCTACCGAGCAGCAAAACCGGTCATTGGGGTGAAGGCATGACTGTCGAACAAATGGACGAAATCCAATGGCTCAAACCCAAACTCGTCGCTCAGGTCAAATTCACGGAGTGGACCAAAGATGGGCATCTGCGGCACGCGGATTTTCTTGGCCTTCGTGTGGACAAATCGCCAACGGAAGTAGTTCGCGAACAGCCAACCTCGCCGTAGCGGTTTGCCGCTTATTACTTTCAGCGGCTCACGGTGCCTACCTTGCCGGTGAAAGCCACCGAGGCGTTCCTCAGGTTCTCGCTCCGTCACTTCTTTCCAATGCAATAGAGGAACCCATCACTGCGGAGGTACAGTTGCCCGCGGCTGACGGCGGGCGTGCCGTTGAAAATACTCGTGTCCGATTTGATCTGGTTGTGGGCGACCTGGTGAAAGCGCGGTGCAGCCTCGACCACGTAGGTTCCGTTCTCACGACTGACGTAGTAGATCCGACTTCCAACTAAAACGCCCGACGCGTAGATGCGGCCGCAGGCGGGTTGCAGCCGCTCCTGGTACACCAACGCGCCGGAGTCCGCGCGAACGCAATAGGCCATGCCGCCATCTTCACTGGTCCAGTAAAGATGTCCGTTGTGCACGATGGGCGTGCAGACCTCGCTTCCGCGCGGCGCCGTCCATACGACATGGGAACCGGTAACATCCCCGCGTCCGCCGGCGCGGACGGCAGCGCTCTTTTGGTAGGCGAGCCAATAAATGACACCAGCGTCCGCAATGGGGCTGGGGCACAGGTAATTTTTCAGAATATTGCATTCCCACAATGCTTCGCCGTTTTTAGGATTTACCGCGCCCACCTTCGCAGTGCCTGTCTGGCTGGCGGAATGATGGAAAACCAGTTCATGTCCGGTGCCGGTCCGTACAATGAGAGGCGTGCTCCACGAATCGCCCTCGCCCGTTGCAGCGCGCCAAACTTCGCGCCCGGTCTGTTTGTCGAGGGCGAACAATCCCTCATTTTCGGCGTCCGCATGCACAATCAGCAGGTTCTCAAACAGGATCGGCGACGACGCGGAACCCCAAGTGTGATAACGACCACGAATCGGAGTATGCCACCGCCGGCGGCCGTCGTGATCGAACGCAAATACGCCCGCGCGCCCGAGATAAGTATAAATGCCGCTCTCATCAGCGACGGGGGTGCTGCTGGCGTAACCGTGAAGAAACACAAAATTGCCCATCCCGTGCTCATCCACGTCGGAATCGGTGCGCGGGAGATTGACTTTCCAGCGGATAGTTCCATTGCGACGGTCGATACAGAGCACGTGCCGAACAAGCTTCGGCATATTGGAATGAGGATCGTTCTTATCCAGGCCATAGCCCGAGAATGCGGTGACGTAGATGCTATCGGCCCAGACGATTGGACTTGATGCGCCCGGGCCTGGCAACGGCGTCTTCCAGACAATGTTCTGTGTATCGCTCCATTCTGCCGGAACGGCGTCGTTTCCCGCTGGTGCAATGCCTGTCCGATCCTGGCCGCGGAAACACGGCCAGTTGTTCGCGAGCAGTTGCGTAGCGCAGATGAAACAGATCGCAACAAACAGAAACCCTCTACGCATGTGATGCCTCAACCCTTCTAACAGCCCGGCGAAAGCATGCAACGAAAAAACAGGACGATGTATCCGATACAAGGGGCCTTGAGTAGATGCGTGAAGGCGCTGCGTGCTTCGGGTTTTGCAAGCGAAGAGCGAACATTGCCAACCCTGCGGCTCTCAGTCGCGCGAATGTGAGCACCCCAAGGCAGGCTCATTCGCGTTGAGCACGTTCAGATTAGGATGTATCATTGTGATGTGAAGTGGCGAGGCTTCCTCACAGGCGTTACTGCCATCTCCACCTTTTGTGCTGCTGCCGTTTTCGTTTGGCCGCGGGTTCGCGCACGCATCGAGTTTTATCAGCTCACCGGCCACTTTAGGCCGATCGAAAGAACTCATTACCTGGGCTCGACGAACCTTGTCACGACTTGGAATTCCGATGGATTCAGGCTCGCTGATGGACGGCTCGTTCAGTTGCCAGGGTTTCAGAAACTGCCCGAGAAGTCAGATGCGCTTAGCGAGGTGATTAAGTACGGCATTGAACTGGGCACGAACGACCGCGTCTACGGTTTGGTTCGCGTGCATCACTGGTGCGGCAATGACCCCGTAAAAAGGGACATCGTGAAAGTGGATGTTGCAAAGATGCTCGCTTTTTTGAAGGAAGGCGAACTCCTACCCGGTCACAAAGAAGCCATCGCATTTGCAGAGCTTGGGCCTTTAAGGGGATTTAGTGAGTGGGGTTGGAACATGAGCGATTACGTGACTTTCAAGGTGCTGGCAGAAATGCCGGACACGATTCTCGAAGAGATGGCTCCGGAGGCCAAAAGGCGGGAATAACTCTGGGCCTTTCCGCATTCCCTTCCGTTCCCAGGTTTTTCCATCGCGTTGAGACGCTGCTGTCAGCACGTCTATGATCAGTTCAAAACGCCATGAAGGAAAAAAGGGATTCTGAAAGTGATCAGTGCTGAGGACTGATCCGTATCGGACAATCACACCGCCAGCATGCGCTTGAGGACTTCGGGAAGGCGGTTGATGTCGGCCTTATCGACGAAGTCGTCGGCTCCCGCGGCCATGGCTTCTGCGGCGGCCTCGGGATTGTTGGAGATCATGACCATCGGGATGGCGACGTTTTCAGCCCGTAATTGTTGGATAAGCTCGGTGCCGGTCATCGGTCCCATGCCGTGGTCGGTGATCAGCGCGTTTGTGCCGCCGCGGTGGACGTGCTCCAAGGTCTTTATTGGGCACTCAAAGCACGAAACTTCGGCGCCCGGAAACTTGCGTTTCAGGAGGCGCTCGACCAGGAACAGGCTTGTAGGGTCATCATCCGTCAGGGAAAAGTGTAAGGGCGACATATCTCACTCCGACTCCAGCGTCGTCGATGGGGCGGTCAAAGCCATGGGGAGAATCCCGCCTGTTGGGACAGTGGTCAGCGGGCAGTGTGGGCAGTAATCAGTGATTAGTGATCAGTAAACAGTAAGCAGTGGTCACGGTCTTACCAGTTCGACAAAGACGGGACCGCGGAGGCAGCCGTCTTCGGTGCGTTCGAAGAAGCGGACGCGGCATTTCAAGCCGGTGTCGTGGAGCACGGCTTCGCGGGGAACGTCTTTGACGCGCCCGGGCAGGCGCGGCGTTTTGATGATGGTCTGGTACAACTCGCGGCGGGTCGCTTCAGTGAATCCGGTGCCGACGCGTCCGCAATAAAGCAATTCATCGCCAATGCGTTCTGCGAGTAGAAGGGCGCTGACGGTGTACTCCCCTTCCCTTTGTATGTAGCCGATCCACTCGAAGTCGCCAGTCTGACACACCTTGAGCTTCAGCCATGACGTCGATCGCACCCCCGGCATGTAAAGGCTGTCGATGCGCTTGGCCATGATGCCTTCCAGACCGACGCGCTCGACTTCCTCGAAGTAACGTTTGCCGCGATTGAGAATGTAATCGGCGACGATGAGGTGCGGGTTCGAAAAACCGGTAGCCAAGGCTTTCAAGCGCCGGCGTCGTTCGACGAGAGGCTCGCGCATGATCGATTGGCCGTTTTCGTATAAGAGGTCGAAAGCGATCAGCGTCGCAGGCAATCGCTGCGCCAGCACAATCACTCGCCGGGAATCAACGATGTGTTCACGCTGGGCAAGGCGATTGAACGACGGCTTGCCCTCGTGCAGCACGACCAACTCGCCATCAATCACGGTCCCATCCGGCCATTCGCGCAACGCCTGCAATTCCGGATAGCGGGTGGTCATGCTCGACAGTTTTCGATTCTGCAGATGCACCGAGCCGTTGCGAACGAAAGCGATGCAGCGGATGCCGTCCCATTTGATTTCGAACAGGTGCTCCTTTGAATCAAATGACTTATCGGCCGTCTCGGCGAGCATCGGCTTAATATGATCGGGCAACATGCGCACCGAAGCTTTAACCAAATGAACCATGATCGCCAAGGCTGTGCGTCGTCAGAGTGATTTCATAGAGTGCGGTGGCAGAG
>DATENK010000424.1:0-3772 GCA_035275085.1 Verrucomicrobiia bacterium
CGGCGGCGTTGCGGACGTTAATTCGCCGCATCAATTGGTATCGTTGGGTCTCGATCGTCCGGACATTGACGTCAAGCTGGGCGGCGATCTCCTTGTTGGTTTTCCCGGCTGCCACGAGCTTTGTGATCTCCACTTCGCGTGGCGTCAGGGTGGGTCTCTCGGTCGCGGCGCCGTGCGCCCGATTTTCATCGCGCAACAGTTGCAGAACGATACCGGAAACACCGGGGCTGAAAAACGCTTCACCGTTGAGCACCGCCTCGATGCCTCGGACCAACTCATCCGGCGAGGTGTCCTTGAGAATATATCCCTGGGCCCCTGAACGGATGATTTGAAGGATATACTGCTTATTATTGTGAACGGTAAGTGCCAGGACGCGCGCGCCGGAACCGCGTTTGCGCAATGCCGCCGTCGCCTCCAGGCCATTCATCTCCGGCATGTTGATGTCCATCAGGACGACGTCCGGTGAAAGTCGCTCCGCTTTGTCGACTGCTTCGCGACCGTTGGAGGCTTCGCCGACGATCTCGATCTGTGGATATTCGGACAGGCTGCTGCGCAGACCCTGGCGGACGAGAAAATGATCGTCGGCCAGCAGGACTTTAATGGAACGATGTTTAACCATACCAGATCAGAACAACAGGCGAAATGTAATGGTAGTGCCTTTGCCGGGCCGGGGTTCAATTTCCAGGCTCCCGCCAACGTAGGAGGCGCGTTCTTTCATATTCAGCAAACCCCAGCCGCCCTTGCCGACATTCTTACGCGCAAAACTTTTGCCATTGTCATGAATCCTCAAGAGCAGAAACTTGCCCTGACGTTCGACCACGATCCTGGCGGTCGTTGCACCCGAATGTTTTTCCACATTGCTGAGGGCTTCCTGGGCAATACGGTAGATCGTCAACTCGAGTTGCGGCGAAAGGCCGGAAAGATTCTTTGGCGCGTTCAGGCGCACGTCGATGCCCTTACGCTCAGCGGTTTCTTCGACCAAACTGGTCAGCGCGGGGACCAGCCCAAGATCATCAAGTTCGCTGGGGCGCAAGTTGCGCGAAATGAGGCGCACTTCCCGCATGGTGCGCTCGAGCAGTTGAATGACTTCCGTCAGGCGCGAGTGCGCATCGGGCCCGGCGCTTTTCAGTTGCGTCGCCAACCCAAGCGCGCGATGGCGGGTGGTGGACAACAACTGATTCACGCTGTCATGCAACTCGCGCGCGACGCGCTGGCGTTCCTGCTCCTGCGCGAGCAACACCTGTTTCGCGAGTTCGGCGCGCGCTTCTTCTGCAAGTTTGCGGGCGGTGATATCCGTGACCACTATGCAGACTCCCTTGACATCCGTTTGCAAGGGATTGCTGGACAACATCGCGGCCAACTGCCGGCCCTTCCTCGTATTAAGCGTCACTTCGGTGGTGGCCTGGCTTTTGGAAGCCTTTTTGAAGTAATGCGAAAACGCCAGCTTCGACCCGACATTCACGAAATCCGCAAAGTGCGCTCCGACGACCCTTTCGAGCGGCGTTAAAAGAATTTCCGCGAAGCGCGCGTTCGAGAAGAGAATGCGGCCGCGCGCATCGAGGATCACCGCGCCTTCGTTCATGGCTTCCACGAGAAGGCGATACGGGTGATCAGCGCCTTTGAGGGCCAAAATCTGGGCGCCTTTCGGACCCTGGACCACCAGCGTATCCACGGTGCCCTGGCGAATCGCACTTAGCGTCCTGGTCGCTTCAGCCAGCCGCAATTTCAACTGGGCGATGGTCTGGGCTTTACTCATGCCGGCGCCGGCTACTCCTCAATATTCAGGCCGTTCACCGAGGTTTCCGTTCGTAATTGTTACGCGTGTTCTGGCCATGATTAGCGAATCTTTAGAATATGAAGCGCCAAACGCATTGGCAAGCTGCGAAAGTCGAAACCAATGCCTTTTGCACCTCGAATTGATCCGTCCTTTTAAATTTGCCGCTGTTTGCCGTGCGCCTTATCTTCCAAATGTGACCGCAGCCAGAGTGATTGAAGAAATCAAGCAGATGCCGCGTGAGGAACAGTCCGAGGTGATCCGATTTGCTTTTGAATTGGCGCGCGCGCGTCAGCTCTCCGGGAACGAACTATCAGCGTTGGCTCAGCGGATGGTGGATTCAACGGACGCGGACGAGGTCGAAAGGCTTAAGGGCGACATTGCGCGCGGGTTTTACGGTGATTGAGCCATGCCTCGAGTCCGGCGACAGAACTTGCCGCGGGATTTAATGGCGCATCTTCTTAAGAGGATCAAAGATCGGCATATTTCGGTAACTCAGCTCGGAATTTTGGCGGACTGGTTGGCGAGCGAGCCTGAAGTTCCCGAAGGCATATGGTTCAAGAAACTTCCAGAAATGACCATTTGCGGCGAGGGTGAATTGATCAAGACGTTTCTGCAGCCCGGCCAGCTTCCCGCCGGCAAAGAGGTGCGTTGACGATTCTATAGCACTTCGAAACTCAAGAAACCGCCCGTTTAGGCCGAAAGTCTTCTAGGGGAAGGGTGTGCCTTCCCGCCGGTGTCCTTTAAACGCGAGCTGCGGTGTGCCTATTGTGAAAGAAGCGGTTGAAAAAGCGGCCGAAACATTCGCCGCCAGTCGAAAAAAACGCATCCTCGTGGTGGAAGACGAATCCACCGCGCGGATGTTTCTGCTCAACCAATTGAAGAAGGCCGGCTTCGAAATCGAGACCGCTTCCAACGGCGGCATCGCGCTCCGAAAGCTTAAGGACGGCAACTTCGACGCCATAATCGTGGACATCATGCTCGCCGACGTCAAAGTGCCGGACCTGGTGAAGCAGATTCGTAAGACGGAAGCTTGGAACAATGTGCTGATCTTCGCTTGCGTCAACTCTCAACGGCCCGACCCATGGCGCGGACGCGCCGCGCGGAATGGCGTCACCAAAGTTTTTGATAAGAGTTCGACTACCGTCGAGGCGGTCGTGACCGAAATCGCTTCCCATTTGTTACCGAAGACCAAGCCGAAAGAGGTCGGTCCGGAGACCGGTGCGGCCACCCCGGAGGAGGCCGCCAAACCGGCCGCCGAAGTCGCGCCGTCCATTCCCGAGCCCGTCCTCACTCCGGTGCAACGGCCGCCGGCTCAGCCCGCGCCGAATACAACCTTTACCGCCCTGCCGACCGGGCGCGACACTTCAACCGCAAAGCGCCCCCCCGCGCCACCGCCGGCTGGCGCCGCCGCAGCGCCACCGCTTGCTCCCGCGGGCGATGCCACTTTCCCAGGCCGCGAAGGCAAGACCGGCTTCTTTCACAACCCCAGTGCGCCCCCGCGCGCCGCCACGCCCAACACCGCATTGCTCCGCAAGGCCGTGCAGGCGTCCCAGGCTGCACAAGCTGCGCAGGCCGCACAAGCAGCACAAGCGGCGCAAGTTTCGCAAGCGGCACCACCGCAGCCTGCGCGGCCCGCGTCAGCACCCGCGCTCACCGGCGATACCCCGTTGCACATTCCCCCTGAGACTGCCCCGGCTCCGCCCAAACCGCCACCCCCGCCGGCGCCCGAGGCAATCACCGAACCCGCCGCGGCTTCGGCGGCTCCCAAGGAGCGTGGCCTCGCCGAAAAAATCATTGCGCCTTTCAAAATCTTTTCGCGCTCCGAGAGCGCCAGCGATACCAAGAAGCTCCACGAACTGGAGGAGCAGCTTGCCGAGGTCACGCGCAATCGCGATGAACTCCTCGCCCTGCTGCGCGACCAACCCATTTTTGGCGCTACACCGGCAGCGCCGGTGAACGTCGAGGGACTGCAGGAAGCCAAGTCGGCCGCGGCTC
>DATENK010000425.1:0-5659 GCA_035275085.1 Verrucomicrobiia bacterium
TGGCCCGTCTCAACCAGGCCGGCAACGAACTGAACGCCAAGCTTGCGCGCGAGGAACAGGCCGCCGCCGAAGCCCGCCGCCGCAGCGAAGAGATGGAACGCCAGCTCGCCGCGCGCACCGAGGAATTGGAACGCGTCAAATCCGAGGTGGACCGCCGCGCCGAGGAACGCAAAGCGCTTGAAAAGGAATTGCAGGAGCAGGTGAACATCGCCAAGTCCGCCGCCGAAGACGCTCGTCGCGCCTTGCAGCAGGAGACCACCATGTTCCATCGCTCCAAAGAAGAGGTGGACGCTTTGCGCAACGCCCGCGACGAACTGAATGCGAAGTTCGAACGCGAGCAGCACGCGGCCGCCGAGTCGCGCCGCCATAGCGAAGAGTTGGAAGGCAAATTGCAGGCGAGCTCGCAGGAACTCGCGCATCTGCGCGCCGAACTCGAGAAGCACGTCAACGAACGCGCCGCGCTGGTGAACACTTCCAGCCGGCAATTGAATGCCGCCAAAGCCGCCGCCGCCAAAGCCGAAAAGGCGTACCAGGACCAGCTCAAGCGCAGCGAAAAATTTGAAAAAGAGCTCGCCGCGTTGCGCCAGCATCGCACGCAGCTCGACGGCAAGCTCAAGACCGAGCAGAAATCCACCGCCAAATCCAAGCGCAAGATTAACGAGCTCGAAAAACAGGCCGCTGCGCACGCCGCGCAGTTGGAAAAATCCCGCAAGGATTTGGAGAAGCAGCTTTCGGAGCGCGAACGCCTCGAATCCGAGCATCGCCACGCGGCTCAGACCCGCGCGGATGCACAGGGCCGCGACCGTGAGGGCGCGTCCCTACCCGCCGCGCAGGACAGTCCCGCCGCCGCCGAGGCCGAAGCGCGTTTCCGCGAGAGCATCAGCGCGCTCGCCCGCGCCACCGCGCAATTGGAGAAGGAGCGTGGCGATCGGCGACGCGTCGATCAGCGCGTCACCTTCTTGTCCGGCCAGTTGGAAAATTTGCACGAGGAATTGCGCAAGCACCTCGAAGTCGAGAAAGGCAGCCAGGAACGCATCACGCAATTCGAGCAGGAATTGCGGGAGCGCGAGGAGGCCCTGGCCAAGGCTGTCAGTGATTTACAAAAAGAAGCCGCCGCCCGGCAGTTGGTCGAGGCGCAATTGAAGGCCAAGGGCGAGATGGACAGCAAGATGGCGGACCAATTCAATTTGCTCGACGAAGCCAAGCGCGTGTTTAACTCCGCCCAGCGCAAATTGGAGGCGCGCCTCGAGGACGCGCAAGCTTCCCTCAAGCAGGCGCAGGCCAAACTTCAGAAGCAAACCGCCGAGCGCAAGAAAGTGGAAAACGCCCTCGAAGACGCCCAGCGCAAATTGCACGAGCAATCCGAGAAGAACGCGACCGAACTATCGCGTTTGCAGTCCTCGCTCCAGATGGAAGCGATCGAACGCCGCAAACTCGAGACCCAATCGCTCCAATCGCGTTACGCCTCGCTGGACGCCTCGCGCCTTGGCCGCGCCTTCGTCAACAGCTTCCGCACGCACCTGCGGCCGTCCGCCGAGCATCTGTTGCAGGCCAGCCGCCGCCTCCTCGAACTTCCGCTCGACGACGAGCACAAAAAGATTGTCGAAGCCCTCCTCGAAGACGCGCTCCTCCTGCAAACCTCCATGCAGAACGACGCCCATCTCCCCGGCGAAGCCGACGAACCCGCCAAAGCCGCCTAACAGTTCGGGGGATTTCGAGGATGACTGAGACTTCCCACCCCCCCAGGGGGCGTCAGAAGGCGTCAGGGTGACAGGTGCCCTGTAAACATTGGGCGAAAGTGGTGTGGTCAGGGCGACAGGTGGCCGACAGGTACGGGGCTTGGAAGTGACAGGTTTTTAAAAACTGAACAGCGCATGTGGACCGGAAAGTAAAAGGCCAGCGATGGACGACAAGTGGATGGCTGGATGAGTGGATTAATTGACGGATGAATCGCTGCGTTGGATGACTAGATGACTACATGACTGATCACTGATAACTGCCCATTCCTCCTCCAAGCTCCCGTTCCTTTGGACCGCGGTGGCAGAGCGCAGCGTCGACACCGCTTTGGATTCACTGCACCCGGGTACACATGGAGCCGATAGTCATTTGTTTTTCCTTTCGCGTGATTTCGCGTCTTTCGCGGACCCTTCTTCAGCGTTACTCCTTCCTCCCGTGTCCTCAGTGTGCTCCGTGTTGAACTGCGTTCGTCTTTTCGTTGATCAATGCGCGCATCCGCACCCCGAATGCAGCCACGCGTATCCGACAATGAACGCGCTCCAAAGCGTCGAGTCCACCGCCACCGTCAGTGGCGTCAGCACGATCTGCTTCACCCGGCCCGAAGGCGCGGGATACATTGGGCAACCCAAAGGTCCCCACCACCGCATCGCCATCGTACAACGTGAATTCCGGTGCGTTCGTTGAAATCTCCGCGCGCCCTTCGGCTCCGATCGCGACCGCTCCCGTCACAAAATCCGGCCGCTTGCGGCCGCGCACCTTCTCGTCGTTCACCAAAAGGACATACGCGCGCCTCCGAACGCGGGACGACTTCTCATTCACCTCATCGTAGCGAACCAGCCAATCCCCCTCGTACCTTGCCACTTGCACGTTTGGATGGGCCGCCGGCCTGTTCAGTCCATCAAACGCCTCGTTCTCCCACAACGCTTGCGTTACGCACCCGCAGAAACCGAAAACCACCCCCATCAACACCACGCCCCGGTACACTCGGTTGCCCACAACAGCGTTTCTAGAGAAACGCCCCGCCCTTGTCAACGCACCGGCAACACCCTGCTCTTATATGGAGTGCGGTGGCAGAGCCTTGCGGCGACACCGCTTTCCCTTCACCCCTCGCGCAACCAGGACGATCATGAAACGTATGCGCCGGCCAGCGAATGAGACGTCGTGCCACTCCGCGCACTCCAAGGGTTCGGAGTTCCGCCTTTAGGCGGTTCTTCTCCTTTATTCGGTTCCGTGTTAATTCCGTGTCCATCCGTGGTTTTAACTTTTGGGCCTTTGCGTTAACCTCTTTCCGTGCGCGACCGCCTCACCAAAGAACGCCGCTCCTGGAACATGAGCCGCATCCGCGGCAAGAACACCTCCCCGGAAATCGCTGTGCGCCGCCTCCTCCATCGCATGGGCTACCGATTTCGGCTACACGTCCGCATCCCCATTGCAGCGGGCAAAGATTCGAACAGGAGCCAACAGAGATCGCAGAGGATTGAGAAGCGCCACGTATCCAAAAATCCATCCATCCATTCATCCCCGCGCCAGCGCATCCGCTACGTTTGTCCGGACATTGTCCTTCCGAAATACAGGACGGTGATTTTCGTTCACGGCTGCTTCTGGCATCGCCATCGCGGCTGCAAAAATTGCACGACGCCAACAAATCGGCGCAAATTTTGGGTAGGCAAACTAGAAGGCAATGCGGCGCGTGACAAATTACATCAGGCCGCATTGAGGCGACTCGGCTGGCGAATCTTGGTCATATGGGAGTGCGAAATTGACGATCCCACGGGAGTCATCCGCAAGATCGATCCGACGTCGCCTCGATAGCTTCACGCTTCGGCTAAGAACGTCTTTATTATACGCTCACAATCGACATCCGGTTGCCCTTGCCGAGCGTAGTACGATGAGAATCGTGCTACGATGTCTTTTATAAACGTTCCACAGATTTGAACCTCTGATTCGGCGTAATTGTCGAGAGCCGATTTATCGAGCGCTGTTACCTTACGAAAGTTCATGAAGCCTCCGGGAAACACAGCAGTTTCCGGCAGCCAATGATAATAATCAGTGTAATTGTTGTGAAACACCTCTCGCAACTTCCGCTCGCGCTTGTCCTTTTTGACGTCCCTTAACACCGCGCCCGTAACGCTAGTCTGGTCTTCAACTTCAACAAGCAAAAACCGGTCCGTTTTGCATTGGTCATTCTTTCTGATCACCAGATCGCAAGCTGGATTTAAAACAACGAATTGCGCTCCGTCTAGCTTCCGTCGCACCACACTGCCCGTCATGAGCCGCGTTTTGAAGGGGGGTGCAATGTACATCTCCTCGGGAAACGCCTGGTCGCTATCCTCGTCAAGCAGCTGTAGGAGATGATTAAGAGTGAATCGCAGCAATGCCCGTTCTGTCCTGCCGGGGCACAACGCGCCGTATTTAATCCAAACTTCCTTCTGAGGCAGAAGATTCTTGTTATATACATCACTGAGCGCCTGCTCGAGAACACCGCGTCCGCCCATAATCCGAGTTAAACCGCTGTTGTGAATACCCCACAGCTGATCAAGAATATCCTCGTAGCTGGTTTCACCTTTTTTAAATATTCCTATATGCGGCAGTTTTGCATCGGCCGCAGCGGGGGTGCCGGTAAGAACTGCAACCGGAATACGGACGTTCAGGTCCGCTATACGCTTCAACACCTGATTTCCCTCGTTTCCCTCGTTCGCGAGCTTCAGATCCACGATGGCGCCGTCAAAGGAATTGTCCAGCAGCCGAGTAGCGTCGTCTACAGTCTTGCACTCATACAAATTGAATTCACGTTGGTGTTCATCTCTATATCTGACGACCGATGCTTTGCACGTGTTTAAATCTTCATTGTTGTCTTCAACTATCAGTAATTTGAACGCTGTCATCTTTCACCTCACTTTTTGGTTGTAATCTGAAATATGCTCCGTTGTTTGATTGAAGGGCCTGCAATTCCAATCCGTTGCGAGTTGCGGCTTCGCCTGAAATGGCAAGCCCGATGCCCATTCCTTCGCCGGCAGGTTTCGTAGAGAACTCAGGCTCGAAAATCGCCCCGCTTTCAATCAAACTCGGCTCGATTCCCGGGCCGCTATCACGATAGTCAATGAACTGCAAGGCGTCACCAGTGGTTTCGATCAATATACTAATCGACCGACTAGGCGGGGGCATCTGCCGAAGCCAGTAAATGCTGTTGTCAACTAGGTTCGTAAAGATCGCATAAAAATCCTGCTCCCAACAAAGGTATTTAAAATCGTCTCGTCCGCTTATCGAAAGAGCGATGTCGTGCGAACGGATCTCCGAGGCGAAAACAGCCAGTGCACTGCTGATCACGTGCTTTAAGGTCACGCTCATCTTGGGCGACCGCTTGGCCGCAGCCAGTGGGTCAAGGCGACTAAAAAGACTCACAAAAATCTCCGCGTTCTTTCCGACGCTCTCTGCAATGGGCATGAGTTGCTCCAAAGCGTTGCTCGAACGGGAAGCTCTAAACTGCTCGAACCAATACTTAAGGTTCGGAATTTGGTTCTTAAAAAAGTTCAGCGGCCGCCTTCCTTCGTGCAGGATAACGTTTACAATCTTTCCCAAAGTTGCCTGACCCTGATAAATGGCTACGGTCTGACGAATGCTCTCGGCAATCTTATTCTTCTCCTCCTCTTCCTTACTAATGATCCCTATTATCTCCTCTGCGGCTTGACGATCTATTCGGCCTTGCGTTAACCGGGCTTGCACCCCCCGTTTCAATTCCTCAAAGGCAAACAGCCTTTCAAGCTCGCGTTCGATCTTTAGAACAGGACGACTTAAGCCCGCCTTTTTTCGAAATGCGAACCGCTTCTCTTCGAGCTTCGCGATGACCAATTTTGTGGCCGCTTTAAGCTGCTCAAATGAGCGGTTCTCCCTGAGGCCATCGCGGGCACTCTTTTCCACTAGA
>DATENK010000426.1:0-2925 GCA_035275085.1 Verrucomicrobiia bacterium
CGGGGCAGACCGGAGTCGAGGACATCCCCAAAACCGCCGTCATCATATACCCCCGGGCAAAAGGTAACAAAGTAACATTTTGGCTGTTTTCGGGGTATTTCCTAAGAAACTCGCAAGAAAAAAACGAAACAAAAAAGGTAACTGTTACCTTTTCAAACGTAACAGCGCCATGTGGGGTTCAACCACGGAGGCACGAAAAGCACGGAGCCAGGCAGGACCGAAGTTCGAGCCGATTATTTTCCAGCGTTGTAACGCGCCCAGCGCGCGCGGGCGGCGGCGGCGATTGCGGCGCGACCGGCAGCAGACATTTTGCGGCGAGGGCGACCAGTGGTCGCAGATGACTGGATGGATGGATTGTTGGATGATTGGCGCTTCACTCCAGCCCAGCGGGCGCGTTGGGCGGCAGCGATGCGGGCGCGAGCGGAAGCGGACATGCGGCGGCGACCGCCGCCAAGGATTGATGGATTTCTGGATGAATGGATTGATGTCCAGCCGGACAGAAGAGAGTTGAGTTGGGATTCGAGGGATTCGATCTGTTCTTTGATTGAGAGGGCGCGACGGAGTTGGTCGCTGGAGACTTTTGAATTCATTGAGTTGGATGTAGTGTGGCGCCGTCGTAGTTGCAAGCAGCGAATAGAGAGCCCGCGAATCACGCCAATTGACGCGAAATGCCAGGAAGAAAAGCGACAACGAAGGCGGAGTGAATTTTCTAACAGAAGCGAACCAAGGAAATGAAGGCGATATTCCGGGAAAAACGCGAATCAGCGCGAAAGGTTGATGGTCTTCAAAAAGAAACCCGCGAATTATGCGAATGAACGCGAAACCAGAATAGCGCCGTTATCCGAGCAAATGAGCCCTGAAAATAATTTAATATTTCGCTCGCATTGTTCGGGTTACCGGTTACTATAACCGCGCAGGCTATCTTCAGAGTCTGCCTATCGTACCAGGGGCTTCTGAACTAACGAAAATCATTATGAATTCACTTAGGAAATTGATCAATAAAGTGCTCGGCCGCGCCATGTGCCCACATTGCGATTTCGTCCTGGGCGTGAACGCCTATGCGCTCGTCTGCCCCGACTGTCACAAACAAATCCTCAGGAACCGCCCATGCACAGATTACATAGAGTAAACAAAGCACGAACCGCAGCGGCGGCTTTTCGACGAATTCCCTGGTCAATCCTCAATTTTCTGGTATTCGCCGCGTTGTCGCTCTGGATCGCCGCTCGCCGCATGACCAACGCCATTTCTCGTCGCGGCACCTGATCCGTGCGACGCCCCAAGCCATGAATACTTGATGCAACTTGATTTACATATTTTTCTGAGCCGACTGAACGATCCAGCCTGCAGCGGGTCTAAGCCGTTGAAGAGATCCTGTCTTGATTTTGGCGGTGGCCCGCTGAGTGGACCTGGGACCGTCTGGCATCGCGCGTGATGCCTTCAAAACCACCAAATGAAAAACTCTCCATTCTCGGGCTGGTTCGGCCGAATGTTCGCGAGGCCAAGCCAAACTCCTGCCCAGTTGCTCGCTGCCGCCGAGGTTGAAGGGCCTGAGTCGCAAAACAATCTCGGCATCATTTACAGCGCTTCGCCAGATCGCGCCGAGAGTGATCAATCGGCTGCGACCTGTTTCGCAGGCGCCGCCCAACGCGGCCATGCGCTGGCGCAGTACAACCTCGGTTTGTTGCACGAGCACGGACGCGGCGTCGTCCGTGACCACGCTGAAGCCCGTAAGTGGTTCCTGCGCGCTGCCAGCCAGGGCGATTCTGCCGCCCAGTTCCGTCTCGGGCTCCAATCCCATCGTGAGAGCATGGATCGCAGCGCTGTCGACGCGCTGGAATGCAGGATTGAGGCGCTCAAATGGCTTTCCCTCGCGGCCGAGCAAGGCTATCACAACGCCGAGGCGGTCTGCGGGTCCTTGATCCTCCAAATGACTCACGCTCAAGTGACCGAAAGCGTCCGCCGCGCCGTCGCCGTGAAAGAACATTCGCCGCGCCCAACTCAACCCGTTGCGAAGACGCCCTGAAAGGCAACCAACCCCCCGGGTGCGTTTTCTGCTTCGGTCTTATCCGTGCCTTCGTGGTGACTCTTTAGTCAGATCGCAAATCGCGAATAATTAGATGTGGACCCGGTTCACTGCACCACGGTAATTGCAAGCAGCTAATAAAGAGCCCGCGAAACACGCCAATTCCATTTACGGTTCGACGATTTACGATTTACGATTTGGCCGGAAAGGCGGTCAGGATTCGGCGGGGAGTTTCGCGAAGATGGATTTTGCGTATGCGGGATCGACCTTAAGCCGTAGTGGGAATCGGATTCGATGGATGGGAGTTGCGGCGCCAGCATGGCTTCGAGTTTGCGGAACGATTTGAAGGGCGCTTCGTAGCCCAATTGCTCTTTTAAAGAGAACTCAAAGATCATGACGTCTTCGCCGGATTCGGCCGTGGTCACTTCGAGGAAGACAAGGTCCTGCGGGATGGGTTTGCCGTGAGCCAAGAGCTCGACGCAGAGGAGGTATTTGAAGCATTCAACGACGCGGTCATCGAAACCCGCCTCGGCAATGAAGATTTTTTCGACGAGTTCGTTGAGCGTACGCACGTGCCGGAACCGGTAGTCACTCATGCGTGTCGAGAACGGGAATGTGCTTGAATCCGGATCGCCGGCGGACGGAAGGAGATGAATCATCAAATTTTTCCGCATGTCGTGGTACAGGAGCGGGTAGAGCAATTCCATTGACCAGCCGCACTTTTGACAAACGAAAGTCGTGAGCTCACTGCTGAGCAGCTCCAGTTTTCGTTCCGGGTAGAAGGTGACGTTGAGGCATTTCCAAAGGGTGAAGTCCTGCTGCCAGCCGCAGGCTCTGCAGGTGATGATGTCGGTGGTGGTGTGACTCATCGAATGAGAAGGCTAAATGATGAATGCTGAAGG
>DATENK010000427.1:0-2707 GCA_035275085.1 Verrucomicrobiia bacterium
CGTCCAGCATGTCTCTCTTTTCCGCGGCGGCAAAATATTCAGCGGGCATCTTTTTGATGAACGAGATTGCGGTGAGGAGGTCATAGCCCAATGGATTTTTCGGATCGATGGCAATGGTTTTCTCCGTCTGTTGCGCTGCACGATTCAGATCGCCCTCCGTCATGTACTGCCATATGAAACCGAAGTTGACCCGGTAGGAGAGCGGATCCAGTTCTCTTGCCCGTTCCAGTTCCTGATGGGCTTCCTGGGTCCGGCCCAAGTCGAGCAGATACTCCCAGAGATTGAGGCGCGCAGTCACAGAATTTGGGTTGAGCGCAACGGCCCTTCTGAATTCAGTCTCAGCTTCCTTGAAGTTCCATTCGTATTGAAATTCACTGTAACCGAGGGTGGCATGCGCTTCGGCCAGATTGGGATCGAGCGCCAATGCTTTCTGCGCGGCTTGCTTCGCTTTGGGAAAGGCCTCTTTGGGCGGAACGTAGCTCCAGTAACCAATTAAGTTGTACGCCTCGGCCAGACCGGCGTGCGCCAGCGCAAACTCGGGGTCAAGTGCAATCGCCTGCTGGAAAAACTGGATGCTATTGTGGGCGCTTTGCTCTGTAAGCTTGCTCAGCTCAAAACGACCCAGCAGATACAGCTCATAAGCCTGATGGTTTTCCGTCGGGTTCCTGGCCAGGCGCTGTTTTTCCTCCACGCCGAGTTGGAGCTTCAACGCATCCACAACACGCTGCGAAATGTCGCTACGCACGGCAAGTATGTCCGTCATGTCACGATCGTAAGTTGCTGCCCACAGATGAAACCCGTCGGCCACTTTGATGAGCTGCGCGGTGACGCGAAGTTTATTGCCCGCTCTGCTCACGCTGCCTTCCAGCACTGTCGGCACGTTTAGTTCTTTGCCGATCTTATAAACATTTCCGGTCTTGCCTTTGAATGCGAACGAGGAGGTGCGAGCAGGGACGCGCAGCCCTTTGACCTGCGACAGCGCGGCGCATAAATCCTCCGTGATTCCGTCGCTCAGATACTCGTTCTCTTTGTCGCCGCTCATGTTCACAAAGGGCAGTACCGCCACTCCCACTCCTGCTGGCGGCCGTGCTGATTCGTTCCTCCAAATGATGACGCCCAGCGTTGCAACAAACGCGAATGACAATGCGAACAGCAGTGCGGTCATTGGATTTCGTCGTACCCATTTTTGGCTGCGCCCAAAAATTCTGGCAGAGCGCGCGCGAATAGGTTCGTGCTTCAGCCAGCGTTCAAGATCCTCCGCCAACGCGAGAGCGGAGTCGTAACGACGCCCCGGATCTTTTTCCAGACACTTAAGACAGATGGTGGCCAGATCCCGGTCGATCTTCGGATTCCACAATCTCGGTTGCCGAGGTTCTTCTTCCAAGACCAGGCGAACCGTTTGATAGGTGGTTTCGCCAGCAAACGGCGGATGGCCAGTAAGCAAGTGGTAAAAGACCGCGCCGAGCCCGTACACATCGGTCGCGCACGTGATGGTTGCGTTGTTTCCCATAGCCTGTTCCGGCGCCATGTAACTGGGTGTGCCCATTACCTCCATGGTGCGCGTGACAGTGCTTTCAGCTTCCAGCAGGCGGGCCAATCCGAAATCGGTGAGATGCGGTTCGCCTTTGCCATCAACGAGGATGTTCCCGGGCTTAATGTCGCGGTGCAGAATCCCGTGTTCGTTCGCGTAGTGGACAATGCGCGCCACTTTGGCAATGAATTCGGCTGCACGCCGGGGCGACATTGGCTCGCGCTCGACGACTTCATCGAGAGAGCCGCCGTCGATCAGCTTCATGCTGAAATAGCAGGAACCTTCGCGCTCACCGATTTCGTAAATAGGAACGATGCCGGGGTGATCGAGTCTGGCGGCCGCCTGCGCTTCCAGATGAAAGCGTTTCAGGTGCCGCGTGGTAGCCAACTGACCCAATGCGACGATCTTCAATGCGACTGTTCGATCGAGACTTCTCTGACGGGCTCGATACACAAGACCTTGTCCGCCACTGCCTAATTTTTCCAAGAGTTCGTAGTCGCCAAAATCGGTTACGTTTTGGCGACCGTGCACACTCGTATTATCCGCTTTCGTTCCGGCACGCTCGCCGTCCGCCACTAGAGGTTGATCTGTGAACAGGCCGGTTTCCAGGAGACAAGCACTGCAATATTCCTGCGGTGCGTCGGCGTAGAATTCCGCGCCGCACTTGGCACAGGACTTGGATGCGAATTGCACGACTTTACACTCGTGATCTGACCGCTGACCGCCGATTCATGAGTTCCTAATAATTGGCGTAATTTCCTGTCTCAGGTCTTTATCCGCGCAAGACGGCAATCAAATGGCGCACCTCGTTTTCCGTGTCGTCGGGGGCCAGGACCGTATGACCGACCTCTTCATGCAACAATTCACGGTAACGTTGACGCAATCGATAAAAAGCTTGGTTCACCGCGTTCTCGCTCATGGCCAATTCACGCGCAATTTCGCCCTGGGAAGGCCGGTCGGCTTCGTCCGTCAGCAATTTTTTCAATTGCTCAAATAATCGTGCTTTATCGACAGCGCGATACTCTTCTTCCAAACGCGTGAGAGCTTCCTCAAGAACGGTCAGCGCCCAGCGGCGCTCGAAGATTTGATCGGGGCTCAACGGGGTCGCAGCCTCAGGATCGCAACGCTTACGCTCGAGCAATTCATCCAGAGGTATGAGCGGCCGGCCGTCTCGTC
>DATENK010000428.1:0-2866 GCA_035275085.1 Verrucomicrobiia bacterium
GACTGTAGCCGCTTCGCTGGGCGAACCGCCGAACTGATTGCATTGCGTCGCCGACAGGGCGACAGCTACGGATCCCAGCGATAAAACCCTGGGTGATACCCCACGCCGCGGCGATGATTCACATATGTCGCGAGAGCTAGAAGCGGGAAATTCTGGCGATACATGTCGTACTTCAAATAGAAGGTGCGCGGGAAACCGGTGCCGGTGATTTCATCTTCGTCCCACGAGCCATCGGGCTTTTGGGAGCGAAGAAGGTAACGCAAGCCACGTTGAACGCTCGGCCGATCCAAATCGCCGCAGGCACAAATGCCCATGATCGCCCAGGCCGTTTGCGACGCAGTGCTTGGGCCAATCCCTTTGGTCGATGGATTTTCGTAGGTGCCACAGGTCTCGCCCCAGCCGCCATCGTTGTTTTGGCAGCTTTCGAGCCAATCGCGTCCGCGCAAAATCCAGTCCTGAGTCATGCCTTCGCCGATTGCCCGCAGGCCACGCAACACCTGCCAGGTGCCGTAGATATAATTCACTCCCCAGCGGCCGTACCACGAACCATCGTCATCCTGAGTATCGACTAAGTATTTTATCGCGTCGCGAACGCATTTCGCATTGCGATCGAAACCAATATAGCCGAGCAACTCGAGCGTGCGCGCAGTCAAATCGCTACAGGTGGGATCGAGAATCGCGTTGTGATCCGCAAACGGCATATCTTCCAACCACGGAGTTGTCACGTCTTTGTCGAAGGCCGCCCAGCCGCCGTCGCGACATTGGAAACTGAGCTGCCAGCCGAGGGCGCGACGAAACAAATCGTTCAGTGACTGTGAGTCTTTCGGTTGAACAAGCCTTAGCGCCATCAGGACCATCGCGGTGTCATCAGTATCGGCGTAATAGGCGTTGTTGTATTCGAACGCCCAGCCACTGGCTTCGGGATACGAATTGTTGATCGCCCAATCGCCGCGGATTCGCACTTCCCTGTTTATCAGCCATTCGGCGGCCTTTTGCAGTGCCGGGTGTTCTGGTGAAAGACCGGAGTCTGCGAGGGAAATGATCGTGATGGCTGTATCCCAAACGGGTGAGAGACAAGGTTGAATTCTGAAATCGTCGGGATCGTCAACGAACAAGCCATTGAAATCTTTTTCAGCCTTCGCGTAGACTGGATTTGTTTTTGAATAGCCCAGCGAGCGCAGTGCAATCATGCAGTTCAGCATCGCGGGATAAACCGTGGCAAGACCGTCGCTTCCCTCTCTTATGCGCTCGAGCATCCAGCGCTCAGCTGCCTCCAAGGCGCGCTGCCGCAAGAAGCCGATACGAAGCGGCTGCAGAAATTTGAAGGTATCATCAAGGCGAAGGAAGAAATTGCGCCATGTCCAGAACTTTTCGCTACGCGGCAGGCGCAAATCGGCCTGCTCGGTGCCGAGAGGGTATAGTTCGTGGAGTTGCTTTTCGCCGGGCAAAATCCGCGTCGGCTTAAAATGATTGATAATGGACAGCGGAATGAGCATCGCCCGGCTCCACGACGACATTTTGTAAATGTGAAAGGGCGCCCAGCTTGGCAGAAGCACCATTTCCACCGGAATCGCCGGCAAATATTTCCACGGGAACACACCGAGCAACGCGAGGTAAAGCTTGCTGAAGGTGTTCATCTGCGGAATCCCGCCCAGGCGCATGATGGTCGCGCGCGCTTCCTGCATAAACGGCGCGTCCACAGAACAACCGGCAAGTTTCAAGGCAAAATACGCCTTCACAGACGCATTAATCTCGCTCGGCCCACCGTGATAAATGTTCCAGCCGCCTTCGGGCAGTTGGCGTTTAAGAATGTGACGAACGCAACGCCGCTGCAGTTGGGCGTCCACTTCGCCACACCAGTGCATGAACACGACGTAGTCAGAGCACAGCGTGCTATCGACCATTAGCTCGCCGCACCAATGCCCGTCAGGTTTTTGTTGCCCCAAAAGATTTTCCTGAGCGCGGGCAATCGCCTGGCCGATCTCTTCGTCCGTCGCCGAGTAGGCTTCCGAGATTTCGGGCGAACTTGGTAAGACTATCAATTGGTTCGACGGCATCTCGATCGTTCAGGAAGCTTTTGCAGTCGGCTCAGCGCCCTTGCCGGTGAGATGACCATTTCCCGAGCTGACACCGTTGTATGCGAGCACTTCATTGCCGCGTCCAGCAGGCTTCGGCTTCGCACCGAAATTGAATTTGATCGTCTTCCAGGTGTCGCCGCGCTGAGCCTGCAAGCCCAGCGTCGCAGTGGGCTCGTAGCCGCAGTGCACCATGCAATTTTCGCAACGGCTATCACGCGCGACGCCATTGACGACTCCATAGCGGTTCCAGTCGGTCTGTTCCAGCAATTCCGCGTAGGTCGAGAAATGGCCGTCGGTCATCAAATAGCACGGACCCTTCCAGCCACGAATGTTTCGCGTGGGAATTGCCCAGGCCGAACAACTCAGGTCTCGTTTGCCGGCGAGAAATTCAAAATAGACCGGTGTTCCGAGGAACGTGTACCGGTTCATCCAGTTCTCGATTTTTCGGAATTTTTCAACGGTCATAGCGCGAGTCAGGAAGAAATCTTCCGGCCGCAAATTGAGCCGTTTGGTCATGTCTCGCTTGGCAGCGTCGTAGTCGTAGCCCGGAGTGATAGTGTGTCCGTCAACACCAAGATCTGACAGGTAATCGAACATTCGCTCGATTTCCTGCATATCGGTTTCTTTGTAGATCGTCGTATTGGTCGCGACCTGGTACCCGAGCACCTTGGCCATTTTGATCGCCAGAATACACTCTTTGAAAACGCCCTCGCGCTCGACGATCAGGTCGTGTGTTCGCTCCAAGCCATCAAGGTGCACGTTCCAGTACATCCATTTACTTGGCCCGA
>DATENK010000429.1:0-5733 GCA_035275085.1 Verrucomicrobiia bacterium
CCTCATACATCAGGCTCGTCACACCACAGGCGAGCGGCCCAAAAACGACGTAGCTGTGGCCGGTTACCCAACCGACGTCCGCAGTGCACCAGTAAACATCGGTGTCTTTGAGATCGAACACGTATTTCGTTGTGATCTTCGCGCCCAGAAGATAACCGGCGGTCGTGTGCAGAATGCCCTTGGGTTTTCCGGTTGAGCCACTGGTGTATAGGATGAACAATGGCGCTTCACTGTCCATCTTCTCAGGCGCACAATCCGCGGCCACTTGCGCGATTTCTTCATGCCACCAAACGTCGCGTTGCGGTGCCATCGAAATCTCATTCTGCGCGCGGCGCAAAACAATGACCTTCTCGATCGTTTTAGCCAATGGGTTGCCCGCTGGGTCCTTGAGCGCCAGTGCGTCATCAACATTCTTTTTCAACGGCACAATAGTTCCGCGCCGAAATCCACCATCGGCGGTAATAACCAATTTCGCTTGCGAATCCGCCACACGGTCGGCCACCGATTGTGCGCTGAACCCACCAAACACTACGGAGTGCACCGCACCGATGCGTGCGCACGCCAGCATGGCGATCGCTGTCTCCGGCACCATCGGGAGATAAATGATCGCCCGATCCCCAGGGCGCAGGCCGTTGCGCTTCAGCACATTCGCGAACCGGCAGACTTCGCGATGTAATTGTCGGTAAGTGAGAGTTCGTTCTTCCCCGGGCTTGCCGTCAGCCGCCGGTTCCCCTTCCCAAATCAACGCTGCTTTGTTTGCGGTTGGTGTGTTCAACCAGCGATCCAGGCAATTCACCGAAACGTTCAACCGTCCGCCCACAAACCATTTCGCGAACGGCTCCTTCCATTGCAGCACGGTTTTCCAAGGCTTGAACCAGACCAGCTCGTTCCTGGCTTGTTTCGCCCAAAATTTTTCCGGTGAACGGATCGATTCCCGATAAAGCTTGCGGTATTCCGCCAATGACTGGATATGCGCCTGCTTTGAAAATTCCTTCGAAGGCTTGAAAACCCGCGCTTCATTCAGCACGGACGTGATGTTCGCGGTCTGGGCGTCTTGCATACGCCTCGGAACTGTAGAACTGGGGCGGTCGTTTGGGAAGTCCGGAAAGCGCGCCGCTGCTGTCACGGAATTGCATTTTGCGGCCGTTCACATACGTTTATTTGTGTCCGTTTTAACGCCCCAGGGACAGACCGGGAGCATCGTTTTGCCGCAGTTGAACTTGTGGCTGGACCCGCACTGGCCACGGACGGGACCAGAAAAGGTTTTTGTCAGCCATGCCCATTCCGACCATGTCGCCGCGCATCGGGAGGTAATCCTCAGCGCGCCGACTTCGCGGCTGATGCAGGCGCGGCTGCCGGGGCAGCGGCGCGAACATGTACTTGCGTTTGGCGAGACGCGGTCGTTCGGCGCATTCGAGATGCGATTGATTCCCGCCGGCCACATCTTCGGCAGCGCGATGGCGTGCATTAGTGCCGGTGGCGAGACGTTATTGTATTCCGGTGATTTCAAGTTGCGGCCTGGCCTTTCCGCGGAGTGCTGCGAACCTTGCCGCGCGGACATCCTGATCATGGAGACGACGTTTGGCCGGCCCCAGTATCGTTTCCCGCCCACCGCCGAAGTACTGCGCGGAATTGTCCGCTTCTGCCAGGAAGCGCTGGACAACGACGAAACACCTGTGCTTCTCGGCTACTCTCTGGGCAAAAGCCAGGAACTGCTCTGCGGGCTCGCTGAAGCGGGGTTCAAAATGTCCCTGCACGGAAGCGCATACAAGCTCACGAAAGTTTACGAACAGCTCGGACAGAAATTTCCGGCATACGAGCGCTACGAAGCCGGCAACACGCATGGCAAAGTGCTCGTCTGTCCGCCCAGTGTCGTTGGTTCGGCCATGTTGCGCAATCTTGGCCGCGCACGCACGGCGGTGCTGACGGGTTGGGCCGCGGACCCGAATTGTCGGTATCGCTATGGCGTTGATGCTGCGTTTCCATTGAGCGACCACGCGGACTTCCCGGACCTGTTGGAATTTGTGAAGCGCGTCGGCCCGAAGATTGTTTATACTGTCCACGGTTTTGCGACGGAGTTCGCGCAAACGTTGCGTGACCATGGCTACGATGCTCGCGCGTTAGGAATCGCAGAGCAGATGGGATTTGGACTAAGAGAACCGGCGCTGTCGCGCAAGAGAAGCACGCCGGTGATGCTGCGGGAGAAAGCCGAGATCGGGTATTCGGAAGCGTTGTTCGTGCGTTTTGCGGAAACATGCGCCGCAATCGCGACGACATCGAGCAAACTGGAAAAAATCCGTGTGCTCGCGGCCTATCTGCGGACCGTGCCGGAACAGCATTTGCCTGATGTCGCGATTTGGTTTACCGGGACACCTTTTGCGCCGGTCGAAAACAAAGTGCTGCAGCTCGGTTGGGCCGTGTTGCGGGATGCGCTGTGCGCAATCGCGAACATCGACGACGAGGGATTTCATCAGATTTATTTGCGTCACAGTGATCTTGGCGAAACGGCGCACGACATCATTCGCATGCATGCGGCGGTTGAACCGCGGCTCACACTCACGCGTGTGAAGCGCTTGTTCGAGGACCTGCACGTCGCGCGAGGCAAGGGCAAGCTCCCCATCTTTAAAGCAGCGCTTGAAGAATGCACGACGATTGAAGCGAAATATCTCGTGAAGGTCGTCACCGGCGACTTGCGCATCGGTCTCAAGGAAGGATTGGTTGAGGAAGCAATCGCGCAGGCATTTGACGTAAACGCAGATGCCGTGCGGCAAGCCAATTTGTTGCGCGGGCATATCGGGGAGACCGCCGTGCTGGCGAAGCAGAATCGCCTCGCCGACGCCAGCCTGGTCCCATTCCGTCCGGTCAAATTCATGCTCGCATCGCCCGAGCCCACCGCGGAGGACATCTGGAATCGTCTGCAGTCGCAAACCGTCTGGCTCGAAGACAAATACGACGGGATCCGCTGCCAGCTTCACAAAGTTGGCGGACGCGTAGAGTTATACTCGCGCGATCTGAAGGACATCACGCGGACGTTTTTCGATATTGTGGACGCGGCAAAAACATTTCCTGTCGATTTGATTCTGGATGGAGAACTGCTGGCGATGCGAGGCGAACGCGCGCTGGCGTTCTCGGAATTGCAGAAGCGTCTTGGGCGGCGCGAATCCGATTTGTTCCTCGGCGCTGAAGTGCCAATTATTTATATGGCGTTCGATCTCCTCTGGCTGAACGGCGAAAGCTTGCTGCTCCAGCCGTTGGCCGAACGTCGGCGCGCCCTGGAAGGTCTTTTGCCGTTCCCTGAAAAATTCAGGCTGGCGCCCATTGCTCAGGCCGCCTCGGCGGAACAAATTGAGACCGCATTCACTGCCGCCCGCGAACGTAACAATGAAGGCCTGATGGTTAAAGACCCGGCCAGCGCCTACACCCCGGGGCGGCGTGGCTTGTCGTGGTTGAAGCTCAAGAAGGCTTATGCCACGCTCGATTGCGTGGTGATCGGCGCCGAATACGGCCACGGCAAGCGCAAGGACGTGTTGAGCGATTACACGTTTGCCGTACGGGATGAACGCACCAACAAACTCGCTACCATTGGGAAGGCGTATACCGGATTGACCGATGTCGAGATTGGCGACCTTACCAAACATTTTCTGAAGACCGCCATTCGCCAGCACGGGCGCTACTTCGAAGTGGAACCGGAAATCGTCCTTGAAATTGCCTTTGACCGTATCCAACCCAGCGATCGCCACTCCAGCGGTCTCGCGATGCGTTTCCCGCGGATCCTCCGCATCCGAACAGACAAGACCCCGGCGGACATTGACACGCTTGCGGCTGCGCGTGCGTTGGTACGCGAATGAGTTTCAGTAATGCGCGACGACCTCGATCTCAACGTTTGCGTTTCGGGGGAGGGCGGCGACCTGGATCGTTGAGCGTGCGGGATGATCAGCTGTAAAATATTTGGAATAGACTTCATTCATAGCGGCGAAGTCGGCGAGGTTCGTCAGGAACACGGTTGTCTTCACGACGTTTTTAAAGGCCAGCTTCTGGTCATCGAGGATCGCTTTGACGTTCTCTAATACTTGCAGCGTTTGCGCTTTGACATCGCCCTCCACCAGGTTGCCAGTTTTCGGATCAATGGGAATCTGTCCGGCGCAAAAAAGCACGTCCCCCACGCGCACGGCATGATTGTACGGACCGACCGCTGGCGGCGATTTCTTTGGACGAACGATGGATTTGGTAGCCATACGATTTTGGGAATTATCATGGGTTACCGCTTCAAGTCGAGGCAAACCAGATGGTCCTCGCTGCGGATGTACAAACGTTTCTCTGAAAGCACCGGCGCCGCCCAGGAGGGATAATGCAATTGTGGAACCTGGTAGCGCGAAATCTCCTCGGGCTGCTCATGATTTAGCTTAAACAGCCCTAGCAAGCCGCCTTCGCCGAGCGCGATTAATTTGCCGTCCGCCTTGATAAACGACCCGCGACCATACACCGGGGGCTGTTTCATGCTGTGCGGGCGCCAGCGTTCGTCGCGTTCCCACATCACTTTGCCCGTCTTGAATTCGACGCAGCGCATGACCGCGTCGGGTTCGTTGCGGCCTGAGAAGGCATACAGATAGCCGTCGTGATAGATCGGAGTAGTCCAATGCAGTTCGAGCGCGGTGCTTCGCCATATTTCGTCGAAAGACTTGCCGTCCGGCCGCACCTTCAACAGTAGCGAACCAATCCGATAATATGCGGCCGAAATAAAAACCATGTCCTCCACGATCACGGGCGTCGCGGCGTTTACGGACTCGGGCACCTGGGAACGGAACCAGCGCGTAAAGTTGACTTCGCCACTCTTTGGATCGAGCGACACCAGGCCTTGGCGCATGAAACAGAGCAAATGCCGTTTACCGTGAATGGTCGTGGCGATCGGGGTCGAATAGCTGGCCTGCTTGTCTTCGCTCGCCCAATTCACCGGCGGTTCGCCGCGCCAATCTGTTTTTGGTTTTCCCTGCCACGTCTTCTCGCCGACGCTCTCCCAAACGGTTTTGCCGGTGTTGGAATCTAAAGCCACGACGCCCGAGTTCGGTTGCGCGCCGATCATCACGATCAATAATTCGCCTTCGAGAACCGGCGTGCTGCCGACCCCAAAAAATGCTGGCGGCACATTCCAATCCTTCTGCGTGTCGCGCTGCCAGACCAGCTTGCCGCTTTGCAACTCGAGACATAGCAATTTGCCTTCGGCGCCGAATGTGTAGCAGCGGTTTGAGGTTAGGACGGGGCTGCAGCGCGGACCATTGTTGTAACCATAGGGATCCACAAACTCGCTGGGATATGCGTAACGCCAGACGGATTTGCCATCTCCCGCCTGCAAGGCTTCAATCACCTCTTCATTTTTGATGCGATGGTGAAAGACGAGGAGATTCCCGCGTACCGATGGCGCGCCGTAACCGGTACCGATTGCCTTCTCCCAAATCAACGGCGGTCCATTAGTTGGCCATTTTTCCAATAATCCTGTCTCTCCCGAAATCCCGTTTTGGCGCAGACCAAGAAATTGCGGCCAATCTTCGGCACTGGCCGTAAAAGCGAGCAGGAACAGCAGCCAAAATTGAACCACAAATGGAAATGAATAAACACCAATGGAACTTTTTCTGAATTTTAATTCGTCTTTATTCGTGTTCATTCGTGGTTTTAAATTCCGATCGCTTAGCTCCAAAGCCTGAGCCGCTGCCGCAGCGCTTTTAAATTGGGATGTGC
>DATENK010000430.1:0-3563 GCA_035275085.1 Verrucomicrobiia bacterium
GTGGCATCACCGGCGCCCGACCATCGGCGGCTACTTGCGCCAGCAACGGGGTTACGGCGTTGCCGAAGCGCACCTGCAGCGGCGTTATCCGGGGCGCTTTAATTTTTTTGGTTACCCGGTGTGGAACGGGGGCGTTTACGACAGTGTTCATTCGCAACTGCGGCAGCAAGGGCTGCCCTTTGTTTTTCGTCCGCGTGTTTATCGCGGCTTCTTCGCATCGGCTGCCTTCCAGGCGCTTTATCAACCATTCCTTACGTGGTGGTTCCAGATTTTCTCAACGGCCGAATGGCTGGTGCTGACCGCTGCTGTTTTCCTGACCGGACTTCTCGCGCCAGGCATTCTCGGAGCCGGTATGACGGCCCTGAGCGGCCTGATGGTCGTCCTAACTACCGGGGCATCGCTCCTCGCGGGCTGGCGGGCGGTCAAAACGAAACGCTGGAAAGGCGCAACCGGGTGGCGTGGATTGGCTATGGTCGGTCTGCTGCACGTGCTGCAGCCCATTGCGCGCGCGGTTGGTCGTGTCCAAGGGCGCTGGTGTTTACGCAAAGAGCCGCTTGAGTTCCCTGCGGATGAATTGCTGGCGGGCGATCTCACCAAACGCGACGTCTGGTTGCATCGGCTGTTGTCACACATGAAGTCCTGCGGCTGGGTTGCGCGCGCCGCAAACGAATGGGATGACGCGGACATAGAGGTTCTCGGGCCGGGTCCTTACAAACTGAGACTTACCTCGGTGTACGAAGAACATTTGGAACACAGCCGCCATTATGTGCGCTACCGCGTGGAAGCCAAAATGAAGCCGCAGGCGCCGTTGGTTGTCGCCGGGCTTATGGCCGCGCTGATCGGCATCACCCAGATGCTCTATCTCGCGCCGCTCGCGATCCCGATTACGCTGGTTCTGGTGCGCTACGTTCGCGCGCGCAAACAAATGATTTCCGCCGTTTCCCAAATGGCGATGGATTGCGGCTGGCCCATCGGCATGCCGAAAACCAAATATTACTGATGCTCCTGCGGCGACTCTTCTCCTACTGGCCGACTGCCAGGAAGCAAATCCTGATGGGCGGGAGCCTGCTCGTCTTCGCCGCGTTGATTGAATTGCTTCAGCCCTGGCCCATCAAGTGGCTCGTGGATTATGTGTTTGGCGGACACCAGGTCCCCGGGTGGCTCAAATCGTTGTGGCCGCCAGCCGTTACCGGCCAGATTAGTTTCGTCTGCACGTCGATACTCGGCCTGGCGATCATCTATCGAATCGGACTCGCGCTTGGGCATTTCTTTCTCGTGCGCGCCGGCGCGCGCATCGTCCAGCAGTTGCGCTGCGACGCTTATGAGCAATTGCATCGCCTCTCGCTCGCTTTCCACGATCGGACGAAAGTAGGCGATTCCATGTATCGCGTAGCGTACGACGCGCATGCTGCTCAGGGCCTGATCAACGGCGCGCTTGTCCCGATGTTCAGTGGGGCCCTCTTGGTGGCGGGGGTCACGATGGTGATGCTGCGGGTAAATCCATTGCTGACCTTTGTAACCATGGCAGCAGCGCCCATGTTTCTATTAATCATTCGCGGCTTCAGCCGTCGGGTGGATGAACAATCCCGTCGCTATCACGAGAACGAAAGCGCGCTGGTATCTTCGCTGCAGGAATCACTTTCATCCATTCGCGTGATCCAGGCATTCACGCTTGAGCCGCAAACGGGCGAACGTTTCCGCGCGCGGGCGAAACAAAGCCTCGAAGCCAACCAGCGCATGACGCGCACGCAACTCCTTTATTCCGCTTGCGCCGGGTTCGCGGTATCGCTGGGCACTGCCGGCGTGGTTTGGGTGGCCGGCTATCAGGTGATGCATGGGCGGCTCTCGGTCGGCGACATCCTGGTGTTTCTGGCGTATCTGGGAATGCTCTACCAGCCGATGAGCACCTTCAGTCAAAGCGCCAGCATTATTCAGGCTACCGGCGCGCAACTCCGCCGCGTGTTCGAGATCGTCGACACTATTCCCGATATCAAGGACCGCCCGAGCGCCATCACTTTGCCGTCCGTTCGCGGCGCGATCGAGTTTCAGGACGTGTCGTTTCAGTACGACAAAAACCGTCCCGTGCTTCGCCACGTGAACTTGAACGTTGAACCCGGCCGGGTGCTGGCGATTGCGGGCCGCACTGGCGCCGGCAAAACCACGCTCGCGAGTCTTCTCCTGCGCTTTTACGATCCAACCAACGGCGCCATTCGCCTGGACGGCCATGACTTGCGGGAACTGCGTGTCGCGTGGCTGCGCAGCCAGATCAGCGTCGTCTTGCAGGACCCGGTGCTGTTTTCGGCGACTGTTGCCGAGAACATCGGGTACGGCCGCCCCGGCGCAACTCTGAACGCAATCGAGGATGCTGCTCGCCTCGCGCAAGCCGATGATTTCATCCGTGAATTGCCTCAGGGCTACGACACCATCCTCGGCGAACGCGGCGTGAACCTCTCCGGCGGCCAGCGCCAACGGCTATCCATCGCGCGCGCCTTTCTGAAGAACGCGCCTATCCTTATCCTGGATGAGCCTACCTCCGCGCTCGACACGCAAACTGAAGAGGCGCTGCTGGCGAGTTTGCGCCGGCTAATGCAGGGCCGGACCACTTTGATTATCGCGCATCGCCTGTCGGCCATTAGCCGGGCGGACAATATTGTGGTGCTCGATAATGGCACAATCATCGAACAGGGCAGCCATGCCGAGTTGCTGGCCAGGGATTCAGAATATAAACGCATGTACAAATCCCAGTGGGGCCAGGCCGCAGCATGAGACGATCGATCCTGTTCACCATTTTCGCAGTTGCCATCCTGAGTTCGGCGGTCCGCAGCCAGGAAGTCACTTACCGGCGCATCGCTGATCTGAATGCCGGCGGCGTCGGTTCGTTCCCGAGCAATTTCATCACGTTCAATGGAACCTCCTATTTTAGCGCCTACACGCTCGAACTGGGCCGTGAGTTGTTCAAGTACGACGGCACGATTGTGACGCTGGTTTCGAACATCAACGATCAGACCCATGTCGATGAATCGGGGCAGGAGATTGGGAATGATTCTGTTCCCGATAATTTTACGATCTTTAACGGGGCGCTCTATTTTTCGGCCTATGATCAGCGCCGCGGAGGCGAGTTGTGGCGCTTCGACGGCACCCGCGCCACGCGTGTGACCGATATCAATCCGGATTTGAACGATACGATCAAGCCGTTGCCGAAAAGTTCCTGGCCCCAGGAACTTACGGTGATGGGCAACGCCTTATATTTCAGCGCGGATGGTGGCCAATCGGGGCTTCCCGTGCCGCTGCCTAATTATGAACTCTGGCGCTACAATGGAACCACCGCCAGTTTGGTCACCAACATCCATTCGGAGTTCGGGACCAACCACAGTTCTTATCCCCACCAGCTTAAAGTATTTAACAACGCGCTTTACTTTGCCGCCGATGATGGGCTCAACGGCTACGAACTTTGGAAGTATGACGGCACGCGCGCCGTGCTGCTTGCGAACATCAATCCTGGGGGCGGGGGCAGCAGTTCCTCTCCGAAATACTTTACGCCTTACAAAAACGCGCTCTATTTC
>DATENK010000431.1:0-2148 GCA_035275085.1 Verrucomicrobiia bacterium
CCAGGCCGGCAAGGACGTTTACGTCGAAAAGCCCATTTCCCACAACGTTTGGGAAGGGCGGAAAGTCGTCGAAGCCGCCCGCAAGTATCACCGCATCGTTCAGGCCGGTACGCAGAGCCGCTCCAGCCAGGGGATCCGCGAAGCGGTTGCCTGGGTCGGTGAAGGCAACCTTGGCAAAATCGAAATTGCGCGCGGCCTTTGTTACAAACAGCGCGGCAGCATCGGCAAGACCGAAGGCCCCCAGCCGGTCCCGGAAAATATCGATTACGATCTTTGGAGCGGGCCCGCGCCCCTGGTTCCCCCGCGCCGGAACTCCAAACAGTTCGGACCCGTGCACTACGATTGGCACTGGTTCTGGAACTATGGCTGTGGCGACTTGGGCAACCAGGGCATTCACCAGATGGACATCGCTCGCTGGTTCCTCGGCGTAAACGAACTTTCGCCGAGCGTGTTCAGCGTGGGCGGCCGCCTCGGTTACGAGGACGATGCCGAAACCCCGAACACGCAAATCGTTTATCACGGCTACGCCAAAGCTCCATTGATCTTCGAAGTCCGCGGCCTGCCGGAAAAGACCGGCGCGAAAAACATGGACAAATATAAAGGCGGCAGCGTCGCCGTCGTGATCGAATGCGAAGGGGGATATGTGCTCGTGCCCAATTACAGCAGCGCCACCGCGTTCGACAAAGAAGGCAAGCAAATCAAAAAGTGGGACGGCTCGTCCAACCACTACGAAAACTTCCTGCAGGCGGTTCGCAGCCGGAAGCACACAGACCTGAACGCCGACATTTGGGAAGGACATCTCTCCAGCGCGCTGTGCCATACGGGCAATGTTTCCTACCGGCTCGGTCACACTGCGTCGCCGGACGAAATCAAAGAACAGATTAAAGGGAGCAAAAACGCCACGGAGACCTTTGAACGCATGTCGGAACATCTCGCCGCGAACGGCGTGGACCTTGCAAAAAGCAAAGCGACTCTCGGTGTCCCGCTGATAATGGATCCGCGCGTCGAAAAATTTATCGGCAACACCGCCGCCGACGCGCTGCTCACCCGCGAGTATCGCGCGCCGTTCATCGTTCCCGAGCGGGTGTAATGTTTACCGGCATCGTCGAGGAAACCGGCCGGGTCGAAGATGTGCAAGAGACCCAGAGCGGTATCGCGCTGCGTATTACGGCCGGCCGCAGTGCCGCAGGGCTAAAGATCGGCGATAGCATCGCCGTCAACGGCTGCTGTCTTACCGTCGTTGAGATTCGCAATGACGCCCAGCTCCGCTTCGATCTGCTGCGCGAAACCTGGGACCGCACAAACCTCCAATTCGTCAGCCCTGGATCACACGTGAATCTCGAGCGGCCATTGCGCGCCGATGGCCGGCTGGATGGACATTTCGTTACCGGCCACATCGATGGCCTCGGCCGGATTGTTCGTTGGGAACGCTCAGGAGCCGATCATGTTCTGGAAATCGCGCCGCCTGCTGAGTTGATACGGCAGATCGTTCAGAAAGGTTCGATCGCAGTCGATGGAATTAGCCTCACGGTAGCCTCCGTGAATGAAAAGACATTTACCGTCTGGATTATCCCGCACACCTTCGAGGTCACCGCCCTCCGCGAACGAAAGATTGGTGACGCAGTGAATCTCGAGACGGACATTCTCGGCAAATACATCGAAAAGATGTTGCTCGCAAAATAGACCAGGGATTACTCAGGCGCGATCTCTGTCACCTTCCCAGCCGATACCCACGTTTCCCTGCCCTGCTGATCCTTGTAGAGGTACGCGCTCCCTTCCTTATTGAGTTTCGGCTTTGAGGATGTGCTGAAGCTGTTGCCGTTGGTGAGCGTGACTCGGTACCGGTGCGCGCAGCCCATTAACAGGACTGTCACCGCGATCGCCACAACAGTTCTCATGATTCAGGGTGGTGCGCTTAGCAGGACTTGAACCTGCACGGGTTACCCCACTACCACCTCAAAGTAGCGCGTCTGCCAATTCCGCCATAAGCGCACAAGATCGGTATACATGATACGCATTCAGGCGAAGTTTCAAGTCGTTTTTCACGCGGCGATGGGAAGAGCTGGGTACATCGTGACCCCCTCCAAAAGCTAACAGTATTGAGTGCGGCACGAATGAAAGAGCTGCGCCGAGTGTTGAGTGAGGTCT
>DATENK010000432.1:0-2807 GCA_035275085.1 Verrucomicrobiia bacterium
AGCATAAATCCATCCATCTCTCCATAAGAGAGATTTGACCGCATCAAAGGCTTCGGCAGATCAGAACTCAGATTGCTCCCAAGGATCTGCTTACCTTCCTTCCACCCCGCCGCCTGTGCGGACCTCCAGCTCGGAACAGCCTCTATATCCACCTTGGTAAATTTTTGCGGCTTAAGATTGCCTCTCGTTCGCTGGGCTGCTTCCGCCCCGCTAAACGCGCGAGTGTCCAGTTTCCCGTTTTGAACTATATGCACGGTACCGTCATTTGTAAGGGCGGCGATTTCGCTCCGGCCCTCGCGGTCCCACGTAAACTGTCCCAGCGCTAATCCGCGCACATCCGGTCCGACATTAACTCGCTCGACCCGCGATGCCGACGTCACCTGCTCTTTGCGACCCCATCCATGGACAACAAGCACTTCACTACCGGCTGCTACAGCGACATCCGTATACGGATCGTCGTCTAACCCACCAAACTCAATCCCACTCGCCGGGGCAGACAACTGGTATTGCGCCAGCGCGTTCGAGAACCCATTGACGCCGTCATCAAAAATTAATACGGCGTTGCCACCAGGGCCGCTTACGCCTACCGCCAGATCAGTAATTCCGTCCGCTGCACGAAATTCCCCCGCAGCCAATGCCGTTACCGGTCCGGGCAACTCTATCTGGCGCGGCTCACCAAGCCGGCCCGCAGCATTCCCCTGCATTAAATAGAGCCCGCCACCTTTTCCGGCAACCACCACATCTTTTCCAGCACCACCCGTAAAATTTCCGACCGCGAGCATGTCGACCGGAACCGGGACTCGATAAACATCCGCGCCCGACAACAATGACGGAGGGTTGTAGCCCTGTTGCATACGCACAAAAACCGAATCGTCCCTGGGAGCGAACGCATCGGGGTTGCCGCGCTGGAGCGCGACCAGGCCCTCGCCATTGTAGCTATAGCCGAACACCACATCCGGCGTCCCATCACCTTCAAAATCCGCTGATGCCAGCGCGCGCGCTTGCGCGGCGCCACTCTGCAAAGCGGCGACCGCCGCTTGATCTCCCCGGTAAGTGATAGTCATCCCGCGCCCGTCCTGCAGGTTCAGAAAAGACCTGCCGCGACCCGCGGCCTGCACAGTAACCTGCTCTTTGGCGCGCTTGGTAAGCGTGACGGACTTCTCCGCCTTACTAAACTTCGCCGAGTCTTCAGACTTGACTCGCACGTAAAGAGCGAATGGCACTGCGACGACTATAAAAAAAAGAGCCAACAGCTTTGCTGCGGCTCTGATTGTGATTCGGGAAGATGAATTCTGGGACTGGTGAGTCTTATTCATTAGGGGACGCATAGTTACCCTCCTGGGAGCAAGCACTTGTAACCGAGTTGTCAGGAATACGGTTAACCCTCGGAGGCTGACTAGACGTGTGTCAAGAAAGTAGGAAAATCCGAATGGAACCGATTTTTTGGGACGACGATACTTTACTTGCGTCCAGTACTGGCGTCAAGCAGAATCCTGTACCCTCGTAATGGCAGGAAACTGCTACGAACAAAAGAAGTTAAACACAAGGCCTTATCAACGCCAGGAGATTACCGCAAGCATCAATTCAATAAGCAAAGTCCCCAAAAAAGAATAGGGGCGCGAGTTATTCACCCGCGCCCCGCGCTACAAATTGTTACCACCCTCAGATCAGTTACCGCAGTCGCGAGAGGTAGTATTGGTTATGGTCCAAGTCGCGTTCTCTGAACACGAAACGACCTGATAGGAGAAGCAGCCGTCTTGATCTTCGGCGATCACCTTGACGCTTGCACCATCGCAACTTGCGTTGATCGTAACAGATCCGCCATTCGCTGAAATAGCTGAAGTGCCGAGCTGGTCCGGACCCCAGTTGTTCGAGTCCGGAGCCGAAAGAAAGACATGTCGAACTTCACGACTGGAATTGTTAACAATCGTGATAGCGGTCGTTGGGACATGGGCCTTTGATAGCAATGGGCCATAGACCATCATGCCAACAAAGATTCCCAATACCGCGAGCGACGTGAAAACAGGTCTCGACTTGTGCAACGTATTTCTCATGTCAGTTACCTTTCATCAAGTGTCTGGGCCACCCACCACTTATGGACAGCTGCTATTTACCGTATAGCCTGCGGCTGCACCGTTATCGACCGCTGAACCGCCATTGTTAATGGGCACAGAGACCTTAACTGTTGCCGTAGCCGTGTTGCCGAACGAATCGGTGACCTTGAATGTAATCGTATAGACGCGTCCATTCTTGCCGCCGTCTCGTTCACGTCGCAGTTGCACCGACTTACAATTAGCCGCAATCACGATGTCGTTCAGCGTGTTGCCATCGCCACCACTCGCATTATCCTCCGGCTCATCACTGCTCACCTTCTGGATAACCACGCTGTTGGTGATGTCGCCTCCGCCACAGCCTGCGTTAGCGCTGGAGACGAAGTCACTCACGTTGAACGTCTGATACTGGTGATTGGGCGGCCACATGGTCGCTGAAGTAGTGTGCAGATTGATCACCGGAGTGCCGGCACTTACAGTCAAGATCGCGGTCTGCATAGCACTACCGCAGGTGCCTGTGGTCACGACGGTTACCGTGTGATTACCGATGCTCAGCGAGCCAGTCGGGATGGTGACGTTCGGGCTGTTTCCGCCGACCGGATTACCATCCAGAGTCCATGCGTAGCTGAATGGACCAGTACCCGATGCAACAGTCGAGAAGTTAGCATCAGTTCCCTGGCAAACCGTCTGATCCGCCGGATCAGTGGTCTGCGTGGCTGCGTTGACTGTCAGCGTTGCGCTCTGCATGGCGGTGTT
>DATENK010000433.1:0-2278 GCA_035275085.1 Verrucomicrobiia bacterium
CGTGAAGGCCAGCGGCGTGGGCGTCTTCGACGAATTGCTGGAAGCGGCAGTGCTCGATCTGCAAACATCAACCAGGCTCGTCGTTTTCTGGGACGTGGACGCGCCGGCAACGCTGGAACGCATTCATAAAAATTGCGATGACCCTTTTTGGCGTCTCATTCCACGCTACGACATGGTGCTCACATATGGGGGCGGACCGCCTGTCGTAAAAGCATATGTAGCTGCCGGGGCGCGGCAATGCATCCCGATTTACAATGCGCTGGATCCGACGACGCATTACCCGGTCGCCCGCGAGCCACGATTCAAAGCGGATCTTGGCTTTCTGGGAAATCGCCTGCCCGATCGCGAAAGGCGAGTGGAAGAATTTTTCCTGCGCGCCGCGTCGTTGCTGCCGCACAAAACATTTCTTTTCGGCGGCAATGGCTGGCAGGACAAACCGATTCCACTCAATGTCCAGTATGTGGGGCACGTTTATACGCGCGAACACAACGCGTTCAACTGCACGCCCCTCGCGGTTCTGAATGTGAATCGGGAAAGCATGGCGCGCTTTGGATTTTCGCCGGCGACACGCGTTTTCGAAGCTGCTGGCGCCGGAGCTTGCCTGATCTCGGATCATTGGCAGGGGATCGAGCAGTTCCTGGAGCCGGAGAGGGAAGTGCTGGTAGTGAACAACGGCCACGAAGTCGTTGCTCAGCTTGAGGAACTTACCCTTGAACGCGCGCGAGCCATTGGGCAGGCGGCAATGCGTCGCGTTCTCGCGGCGCACACTTACGCTCATCGCGCCGAACAGGTCGAACAAGTGCTTTCCGGAGCCACTCAACGGTATGAACTCGCATCTTGAAATCGTCATTATCGGGCTGTCGATCACCTCTTCCTGGGGGAATGGTCATGCGACGACCTATCGCGGTCTGGTGCGCGAACTTTCCGCTCGCGGCCATAGCGTCCTGTTCCTTGAACGCGACGTTCCGTGGTACGCCGCAAACCGCGATATGCCGAAGCCGCGCTTCGGCCGCACGGTGCTTTATCGCAGCTTCCCGGAACTCCGCCGCCGATTCGCTTCGACCGTCCGCACTGCCGATGTTGTCATTGTCGGCAGCTATGTGCCTGAAGGCGCGGCCATCGGCAACTGGGTGACGGAAACCGCCGAGGGTGTCACTGCCTTTTACGACATTGACACCCCGGTGACCCTGGCGCGTCTCGAAAAGGAAAATCTGGATTATTTAACTCGGGCATTGATCCCGCGCTACCAGCTTTATCTTTCGTTCACCGGCGGGCCGACATTGCGCCGCCTCGAGCGCGAATTCGGTTCGCCCATCGCACGGCCGCTGTATTGCTCGGTCGATCCCGCGCTTTATTATCCGGAGCGCGGCTGCCTCAAATGGGATCTTGGCTACATGGGAACCTACAGCGACGATCGCCAGCCGATCCTGGACACGCTGCTGGTGGACCCGGCGCGCCGCTGGAGCGAGGGCCGCTTTGTTGTCGCAGGGCCCCAATACCCGCCCGGCATTCGCTGGCCGCGCAATGTGCGCCGCATTGTGCATCTGCCGCCGGCCAAGCATCGGGCCTTTTACAATGCGCAACGGTTCACATTGAACATCACGCGCGCGAACATGGTGCGCGCAGGTTGGTCGCCTAGCGTACGTCTCTTCGAAGCAGCCGCATGCGGCACACCGATCATCAGTGATCCGTGGAACGGGCTGGATCATTTCTTTGCGCCGGGGAGCGAAATTCTAATCGCCAATTCCCCCGAAGAAACCGTTCATTACCTCCAACATATTCCAGAGGGACAACGCCAGCTCATCGGCCAACGGGCGCGGCAACGCATTCTGGCCGCACACACCTCGCACCATCGCGCGCTCGACCTGGAGGCACACATCACGGAGGCACTTTCGGGCCGAAAGCTCGCGAGGACGCTCGCCCTCCCAAAAAGTGTCGCTGCTTGAGTATGGCCCTGTGATCTTCAGCCTGCCGTCCCGGGAGCAACGCGGGCGCCACAATGTCCGCATTCCTTAACCGCCATCACAAAAGAATCGAATTGCTTACGGGGCTCATTTTTGCCACAATCCGCGCACAATTACCCGTGCTTCGGTGGGAACCAGCCTGGCTCCGCATCAGTGCGTTGCCGGCTGGTTTCGCGTTTCTGAAGCCGGAATTATTATGCTCAAAAAATTGGTCTTCGTTTTGGCGATTGCGGTTGGGTTTGCGATCGTCCTGCCCGCAAAGGTCATCGTCAGCACCGGCGCTGAGTATAAGTGGTTCAAGGGACGTTCCGAGG
>DATENK010000434.1:0-2063 GCA_035275085.1 Verrucomicrobiia bacterium
GTCCGGTATGGCACAACCCCGGGCACCTTCACATCGACGGTCAACGATCCGGTTGCCACTACCGAGCACGTCGTCAACGTCACAGGCTTGCAGCCGCTGACGCGATACTATTATGAGGTCGGCACGGGCACGGCTTTTTTCGTGGGTGACGCAAACGACTTCTTTGAAACCGCGCCTGTTGCCGGAACCATCCTCCCGATTCGGATGTGGGTGATTGGCGATTCAGGCACTGCGAGTGCGAGCGCCGCTGCTGTTCGGGACGCCTATATCAATTTCGCCGGAACGCGCCACACAGACATCTGGTTGATGCTGGGGGACAACGCTTACAACAGCGGCACCGATACGGAGTATCAAAACGCGGTCTTCAATTTTTATCCCTCGCTCCTCCAGAACACCACGCTCTGGTCCACGCGCGGCAACCACGAATCGGATGTCGGCGGCGCGGGATCGACTTATTACAACATATTTACATTGCCGCGAAACGCGGAAGCGGGCGGCACGGCTTCCGGCACCGAGGCGTATTATTCATTCGAATACGGGAATGTTCATTTTATTTGCCTGGACGCGATGGGGAGCAGCCGTTCGGCGACAGGTCCCATGGCCACGTGGTTGCGGAATGACCTCGCGGCAGTCATGCAGGATTGGATCATCGCGTTCTGGCACCACCCGCCATACACAAAAGGCTCCCATAATTCTGACGCAGAGGTCGAACTCATCGAGATGCGACAAAACATGTTGCCGATCCTCGAAGATGGCGGCGTTGACCTTGTGCTCTGCGGCCACAGCCATTCGTATGAACGCTCGTTCCTCCTCGATGGCCATTACGGCACTTCGACCACGCTCACATCAGCGATGAAGCTCAACAGCGGCAGCGGGCGCGAAGATGGGACCGGCGCTTACATTAAGTCCACGTTCGGCATCGCTCCGCACCAGGGCGCGGTTTACGCGGTGGCGGGCAGCTCCGGCCAAATCAGCGGCGGTACACTGAATCATCCAGCCATGTTTATTTCGTTGAACAACCTCGGATCCATGGTGCTGGACCTCAATAGCAACCGGCTTGACGCAAAATTCCTGCGAGAGAACGGCACGATCGCGGATTACTTCACCATCATCAAAGGTGACTCAGGCTCAGGCACCGCTCCTCCCGTCCCACAAAATCTGTCTGCCACACCAGGCAATGCGCAAGTCTCGCTGACCTGGGGCACGTCTTCTGGAGCGGCCAGTTATAACGTGAAGCGCTCGACCACTTCGGGCGGGCCCTACACCACCATCGCAAGTCCTGCGACCACAAGTTATCTCGATACCGCAGTCGTTAACGGCACCACCTATTATTACGTCGTCTCTGCTGTCAACAGTAACGGTGAAAGCGCTAACTCCACCCAGGTTTCGGCCACCCCCTCCGCGCCGACCGTCCCAGCCGCGCCGACCAACCTCACGCTCTCGACCACAAAGAAAAAAATCCGACTGAACTGGACCGACAATTCCAACAACGAAACCGGTTTCAAGATCGAGCGCTCGACCGATGGTGTAAACTTCACGCAAATCGCCACCGTCGCCGCCAACATTGCGACCTACCAGAACAACGTGACTTCCGGCGTCCGGTATTACTATCGCGTGCGAGCGACGAATGCTGTCGGCGACTCGGGTTATTCGAACACAGCCAACATCGTGGCTAAATAATGGTTGATCTCAATCGCCGGAAGTTCCTGAAGGCGAGCGCTGCGGCCACTGCGCTCAGCGCCGCCTCATGGAACCGAGTGATGGGAGCCAACGACCGGATTCGCGCCGGTCTGATCGGTTTTGGCCTGATTGGGCGATCGCACGCGCGCAATTTTCTTGCGCAACCCGATTGCCAGATCGTCGCGGTGTCCGAGACCTTTACGCCGCGAATGGAAGCCGCCTGTCAATTCATCGGCGGATCCCTTCAACGCCACGCTGACTTCCGGCGCTTGCTGGAAGACAAAACGGTCGATGCCGTAATCGTCGCCACCCCCGATCACTGGCACGCGCTGATCACGATGATGGCGTGCGCGGCCGGCAAAGACGTTTACGTCGAGAAACCG
>DATENK010000435.1:0-3292 GCA_035275085.1 Verrucomicrobiia bacterium
AGAACATAGGGCCATGAAACAAACCGCAGAGTGCAAAGAGGCTTTAGCCGATCTTGCTTTTTGGGATGCGATTTTTCAGCCCATTGGATGTGTGGTCGTTGGGTGGACCTACCGGAACCACTGCCAAATCCGCTTGCCAAGCAAACGATATTTGTCGATCGGGAGCCGCGAACTTGAACTGCTCAAATGTGCTCGACCTGTGACGCAAAATCGTAGCCAATGACCGACAGCTTCACCACGCCCGAGGCCCTTTGCGCCGATACCGGCTGGTCGCCGCGACGTGTGCGTAAGGTCGCAAGGGACCTTGGCGCGTGCCGCATCATGGGCAATCGTATGGTGCTGACGCCGGATGACGTGAAGGCCATTTTGGAGGCAAGCAGGCCATGCCCCTCAAAATCTACAAGCGCGGCGCGATCTGGCACTACCGCGGCACCGTTGCCGGACGGCTCCTACGAGGCTCTACGCGCACAGCGAGCAAGGAAATCGCCCAGCGCATTTGCGCCGAACAGGAAGCTCGGCACTGGAAAGGTCATCTCGATGGACCGGCATCGGTCCTGACATTCGCACAGGCTGCTATGCTCTATCGCGCCGCAGGAAAATCCGATCGCTTCCTCCGCCCGGTCGAGGACTATTGGAAGGATACGCCGGTCAAGGCGATCAACGCCGGCGCCATCCGGCAGAGCGCTATTGAGCTTTACCCCACGGCGGGACCGGCGACCCGCAATCGCCAAGGCATCGTGCCGGCGCAAGCCATCATCAACCATTCGGCCGACCAAGAGCTATGCCCGCACATTCGGGTTAAGCGCTTCCATGTCGTCAAGAAGGCCAAGGTGCCGGTGACGTGGGAATGGGTGCAAGCGTTCATGGCGCACGCCGGCACGCCCGGCCTAGCCGCGCTATGCTGCTTCATGTACCTGACCGGCGAGCGGATCACGCGCACGCTGGCCGTAACCTGGGACGATGTGGACTTCAAGGCGGGCACGGTTCGGATCGGGGGGACCAAAGGCAGCGATGAACGCCTAGCCCACATGCCGCCCGAGCTGATCGCAGCGCTGGCCAACATTCCGGGCGAGCGCACGGGGCGGGTGTTTGTATTCAAGTCGCGCGGCAACGCCAAGACGCAATGGGCTGGCGCCTGCCGGCGAGCCGGGATCAAGTTTCTGTCGTATCACCGCTGCCGCCACGGCTTCGCGTCGGTGCTTCTGGACAGGGGCGTAAGTCCAATCACGGTTGCCGATCGCGGCGGCTGGAAAGACCCGCGCCACGTATTTCAAACTTATGGGCATGACATCGCGCCGCGCGACGTGACGGACGTATTAACTGACACGCCAGCAACACAGACCGAAAGAAAACGTAATGCTGTCAATTAGATCAAACACCCTCGTTGGGGAGGGGTGTCCCGCAGTCGATATAGCGGGACGCGCGCAAAACCGCAATATCTGCGATGATTTGCTCGGCCGCGCTGTGTCGATCCATGCAGGTTCGAGCAGAACGGTGCAAGAACGAACCGGCTCGGCTGGCACACCATTGACACAGCGGGGCGGATTTTCGTTCGCCAATCGTTCAGGGAGAACACCGTGACAGTACCGGACAAGAACAAATTCACCGAGGCCCTTGAGGAACTGATCGGCGGCTGCATGAGCGCAGGAATGCACTCGGTCGAGTTCATCGGCCCGTTGAAAGCCAAGCTTGTCGAAATGCGCGAGCTTTCGATGCCGGCGCTATCGGACGAGCAATTCAACCAGAAGGGCGGGCTGGCGCCGATGAGTGCGGCGGACATCCGCAGACTGTTGGAGCTTGAGGACTATGAACCGCTGCCGAAGCAGCGAGAGTGACCTGTCAGGCTAGGTCAGCGATAGGCGGGAAGCGTTTGGAGAACCACGTTGCAGGAGCGCAGGCAAGACAATGAGCGATCATTCCTCAACTAAAGACGCACACACTCCCGGACCGTGGGACCTGGGCGAGGTTCACATTGGCGTTGGAGGCCATCATTCGCCCAATGAGGCGTTCGTGACGGCCGGTGAGCTTGACGAGGGAGGCTACTGCGAGTTCCGCATTCAAGGCGAAAACGCCATCGCCAACGCACGCCTGATCGCCGCTGCGCCAGACATGCGCGAAGCCGGTCAAGAATTAGCGGCGGCGGCCTGCGACATTCACCCGACCGCCCCATCGTCGGCGTCGATTAATCGTCTGCACGTCGCAATGGATGCGTGGTGGCGCGCCAATGCCAAGGCTACCGGGCAGCAGTTGAGGAAACGAGGACCCCGTTAGTTCGGCCATGGCTCAACAACGTGGTTCTCCAATAGGCGGGAAGGCATAGGAGGCGGTATGAGGTGGCGGCCAATCAAGACAGCTCGCAAGCTGCCAGTGGGCACGGAAATCCTTGTCTATCGGCCCATGGCTCCGCGAACCAGCGATCCCGCAATCACTGTGGCACTGACGACAAAGTACCCCACGGAATCGCCGCAAGGCGTGAAGCATTACACCGATCGCTGGTGTCATCCGACGCATTGGCTGCCAATACCAAATCCGCCGCGTAACCATGATTAAGCGCACCCCAAAGCAACCCAACCTGATGGCCGAGGCTCCATTGATCCACATGGCTATCCACATTGGCGATGCGCGCACGGAGTTGTTTAAGCGCGCCACTCAGAAACCGAAACGAAAGCGGCGCGGCAGCGCCAAGCCATAAGAGGAGGAATAACGTGGCTTCAAAACCGCAAAGACTAACTCAAAAGCTCAATATCGTGCTTGCTAAGGCATCCGCAGCGGTATCTATCGGAAAAGATAACCCGGAGCACGCCCAAAAGTGTTTGGCGGAAGCCGACGCCGCCATTGATGAGGCTCAAAAAATCATGGGCGAGATCATGCGCGCCGCCGAGTCGATTTGACGCCCAGTCATAGGATGAGAAAATGCACGAATGCACCTACCCACACTGTATGCAACTTTACGGCGGGTGTGGTTGCGACCGCCGCAAGCTAGACGCCCGCGAACAGCGTCGTCAGGACAAGGCCCTGCGCCGTGCATTCGATGGCTTGAGCGAAGCCTTGGCTAACTCGGAGTTCGGCATAGCAATGCAGGGCGGCAGCCTTCTACTCGATCACGGCGATTGGACATTTCGGATAAAGCCGGTTCGCTGCAACGCCGTCGCGTCGTCATAGGACGGAGGAAACCTTGGTCGCCTTCAACTTCAAACCAGAATTTGCCGAGCTGGTTGCGTCGGGCACTAAATGCCAGACGATCCGAAAGGCCGCGCGAGCGAAGCGGGGTGACCGGCTCCAGCTCTATACC
>DATENK010000436.1:0-16546 GCA_035275085.1 Verrucomicrobiia bacterium
CGGACGGTGCCGTCGTTGAGTTTTATTTCTTTGCGGTACGCGTTGGCACTGAGGACCCAGCCGTTGATGCCGAAGTTGGTGCTGGTGCCGCTGTAGTTCATGTGGGCCAGGGCTTCTTCGATGCCGGCTTCGCAAAGGGGCACGCAATCGTTCCAGACCTGAGAGCGATAGGTGAACTTGTGCTGGCTCTTGAGCATGGAGAGATAGGCGACGAGGACGAGTCCGACCAGGGCGCAAAAGATAATGGTGGTGACGAGGATGCCGCCGCGCTGGTGACGATGCAGAGATGAACGTTGAACGTTCAACATTGAACTTTCAACCTTGAAGGAATCAGAACTCGAACCGCGTGAACGCGGAACTGAAGATGGCGCGGCGCCCGGATGCGTGGATGAATGGATGAATGGATGAATGGATGATCCGATCCCAAACTCGAACCGCTCGAACGCGGAGCGGATGGAACGCGGAATGAGATGGGTGGTTTTCATAATCATTTCACGCGCATGACGATGCGCCCGGATTGCATCGATTCGCTTGTGGTTGGGGAGGTGGGAGAAAGCTTGCGGCCGCAGGTCCAACGGACCTGGACAAGTTTGCAAAGTTTCGGGTCGCTGGTGGGATAGATATCGGCGCTGCCGGCGATCGGGGTGCGCTGGTACATGGAGAACTCGCCGGAGATGCAATCCTTGAGCAGTGTTTTGGAAGGCACGCCGGCCTTGGTGCGAATGAGCTTGCCGCTATCGAAGAAGAAAGTCAGAAGTTTGTTGTCGTAATCGATAAAGGTGACGCGAGTGGTCGTGAAATTGGTGACGGATTTACATTGGCGGATGTCTTGCGTGAGGGTGTCGAGCGCGCGCTGGCTGCGCTGGTCGAGATCGGTATAGTTCATTTGGGCGGCGAAGGAGCGCGAGCTGTAGAGCCACAGGAGGCAGACCTGGGCGAGGATGACGCCGGCGATGGCGACGGCGATGAGGAATTCGGCGATGGTGACGCCGGATTGGGTGGAAAGCTTTGTTGGATGGATGGATGGATGATTCAAATAAGAACCGCGTGAACGCGGAACTCCAAACGGAGATGGACCTGACATATCTGGGCCTGAACATCGAACATCGAACATTGAACTTTGAACTTTGAAGGAGTCAGAATTCGAACCATGTAAACGCAGAACTCCAAACGAGGAACGTCCAACCTTCAACTTTGAACTTTCAACTTTCAAGAAATCCGGGCGGGAACCGCGTGAACGCGGAACTCCAAACGGGGAACGCGGAGCGCGGAACGCGGAGCGCCGAATGTCCATGCTAGTAGATGTAATTTTGCAGTCCATAACGGGCGACATAGCTGGTGAGGGTGCGGGTGCGGGCGCGGGAGCCGGTTTTCCAGGTGAGGGTGATGGTGACGGCCCTGAGATCGACGGTGTACGGGGCGCCCGGCACGGCAGCGATGCGGATGGTGCCAGTATAAGTGATACCCGGGTTCGATGAGTTGGGGGCAAACTGGGTCGTGAAAGTGTCGGGAATGAAGCCGGCGGTATTGATCTGGTCCCAGTTGTAAAGGCGCAAAGATTCGAAGCGCCCCACCATGATCTGCGTGGCGCGGAGATTCTCCTGAGAGGCGCGGATAGACTGGAAACCGCTGGCCATGCCGGTATACAGAGACACGAAGACGACACCCATGACGGCGACGCCGATCAGCCCTTCTACAAGGGTGAAGCCCTTAAAGCGGCGTCGGCAACTTAAAGGGGTCAGCAGGTGCATCGGATCAGAGTTAGCAGGGGGTTTGCCAAGATGGAAAACTGTTTAAAACCGAGGCATTTTGACCAAGTTGGAGACGGTGTCTGCCAGAATCCTGGGCAGGATGTCCAGGGGCGAGACAGTCTGGATTTTCAATTCTTTGGGGGATCAAGTTCCTGCCAGGAGGAGGCGACGTAGCGGCCTTCGAGGGGATCGCCCTGGAGGCCCTGATCGTAGTGCCAGCGCATGCCGCCTGACAATTTGAAGGTGTTGGCGACCACGGCGCCGTATCCCTCGCCGCCGCCGGTGATGCTCACATCGGCCTGAGGGGCGTAGATACTGCAAGCGAACTGGGCGCCAGCATTGATGCCGACCATCTTGCAGTTGGGCATGCCAAGGAAAGAAAGGTTCTTAGGCAACCCTGGGTTGTTAACGGCGCCCTTCATGTCGATGTTGCCGTTGGAGAAAAATTCAAGACTGCCCCCGTTGGCTATGGTAAGAGCTCCATTATTGCCAATGGTGGTGCCGCCGGCGACATAGAGGCGGGCCTTTCCGGTGACGAGGATTTTGTAATCATTTCCACTGATGCTAGGGAGCATCCAATCGCCTGCGGGCAAAATGGCGTTGTAAGTCACGCCGCCGACAATGCCGCCCACGGGGGGTAGACCGGCAAAAGGACTCGGCATCTGCACGTCCGGGATGTAAAGGTTCACGTCATCGGTGAAATGGCCGGGCTGAATTTTGCCATCATTGGCCGGATTGTTTACCCATGTGACGTCGCCCACCGTGCCATTGACCTTGTCGACAGTGCCGCCCGGACCGACGGCGATCTTGCCGTAGACGTCCAGGTTGCCGATTTTTACGGAGCCCAAGGCCTTTGAGCTAGTGGCGACGATCGCGTCAGCGGTGCGTTTGGTGATATCGTATTGGCCACCGGTACTTTTGAGGGGATCGGTGGAGTTGTAACTATCGATCAAGGCTCCGCCGCTGATATCGATGGTGCCTTTGCCGAGCATGGCGTAATTGAATTTGTAATTGATGCGGGTCTTCACGCGGACGGCGCGGATGAGTTGATTGGACTGGATGGGGGCGCGGAGGTAACCGGTAACGGTGATCACTGGCGGAACACCCTGGTCGATCACCATTTTGATGGTGCCGTCGTTGAGGGTGCGCTCTTTGCGATAATACCCGCCCGTGAGTTTCCAATTGTTGACGGCGAAATTAGTGGTGGTGTTGATGTGATTGATGTGCGCCATGGCTTCTTCAAGGCCGGCTTCACACAGGGGGATGCAGTTATTCCAGGTTTGCGCGCGATAAGTGAATTTGTGCTGGGCCTTCACCATGGACAGGTAGGCCATGAGGATGAGGCCGATCAGAGCGCAAAAGATGATGGTCATTACGAGAATGCTGCCCGCCTGCGCACTGCCAGGGCGCGGCCTACGCGCGGCCTTATTGAGTATAGGGAAAGTTTTCATTACATGGTGCAACGAATGACGATTTTGGCTGAATGCATCGATTCCTTGGTTTCCGGCGCACTAGGGATCAGCTTGCGCTTACATCTCCATTTCACCTCGACGAGCTTGCAGGTGGCGGGAGTGGCAGTCGGGTATTGGTCGTATTTGCCTTCGACGGGGTTGCGTTGATAGATGGCGAAAGAGCCGGAATCGAGCCCCTTGAGCATGACGGAGGGTTTGCCGCCATTCTCGTTTGGTTTGATACGCAACAATTGACTCTCGGAAAATAGATACGTCAGGGGCTGATTATCGTAGTCGGTCAAGGTTATGCGATTGGGGGAAAAGATGGTCATGACTTTGGCCTGGCGAATTTCGCGGCTCAGGCGGTCGAGCGTACGCTGGCTGACCTGATCCATGTCCACATAATTCAGTTGGGAGACAAACGCGCGGGAACTGTAGAACCAGATGACGCAGACCTGGGCGAGGACCAGGGCGGAGATAGCGAGGCTGATCATCAACTCGATCAGCGCACTTCCGGAGGCGCGAGACCGAGCGAGGCGCCCGGTTTTAGTAGATGTAGTTTTGAATTCCATACTTGGCCACGTAACTGGTGAAAGTGCGGTTGTGAGTGACTCGGTTTGATTTCCACGACAGTGTGATCGTGAACTCGCGCATATCGGTATTATAGACGTCGCCGTTCGCGGGCTGCTTGATCGTCACGCGGCCACTGTAGGTGATGCCCTGGCTGCCTTCGGTCGGCGCGTAGGTGGTGGTGAAAGTCGGCGGAATGAAACCAGCCGTATTGATCTGGTCCCAATTGTAGAGGCGCAGCGTCTCGAACTTCTCGAGCATGATCTGCGTGGCGCGCAGGTTTTCCTGCGAGTCGCGGATGGAGGTAAAGCCGGTGGCCATGCCGGTGTAGAGCGAGACGAAGACGGTGCCGATGATGGCGACGCCGAAGAGCGCTTCGCTCATGGTGAAAGCTGCCTGCCGTGCTTTGGCTTTGAGATTTGCTGCGATATTCATGCTGGCCTCTTTAGCAACCGGCTTGCCACCCGATTTTCGGGAGTGTCGCGGGTCGGTACAGAAAATGGGGAGTGTCCTGGCGAGTGTCTTTTAATGGGAAAGTGTCTTGGCCGGGTTTATGCTTAATCATTTATACCCCAAACCCATGCTCTGCACCCCGGTGCCTCAGTCCAAGACAGAGTGCCTAGTTGCACCACACCATATGGGGCCAACACCGTATTCCCATTATTTACACATATTCGTATTCTGGCGCCGCTTTCACGGAACGGACTTCAGCGGAAGCGGAGAAAGTAAATTATGAAAGCCAAAAATATATTCTTAACCCTAACGATTATTACCGCCGTCCTGTTCGCCACTGCAGCCCAAGCGGGTGGGACCGGCTCTAAACCACCCAAACCCGTTAAGAAAGGGCCTCCGCCGAAACCGGTGAAGCCATCGAAGCCGGTCTGCAAACCGCGCGCGCTTTTGCCCACACAATACAGCGGCAGCGCCGTGGGGGTGGACCTGAGCAACATAATGACGCATGCCGTTTGGCATGTCGCGGACACCGGGCAGTTGCCGTCCACTGGCGGATCGCTTGATGTGTCCGTGGGCGAAACCAGCGTCGATTCGTTGTTTGTCGGAGGCGCGCGGGTCACGAGTTCCGGTGTCGGCGGGCTGGCTACGTCGACAGCGTTCGTGACTAACTTCTCCGCGGTGTTCGTGCACATGGGCATCACGAATGTGATCACGTTCAGTTCTGCGTGGTCGATCACGCGTGCGGAATGTACCGCGACGGGCGTAATGATCGCCGCCAGTTCCGGCGTGGAGGGACTGACTATCGATGGCACAAACGTGGTCATCAACAGCGACCTCAATCAAGTGATTCACCTGCCCGTGGGGGATATCGTTTTCAATGTGCCGGTTGGCTCGGTATCGGACAATGGCCAGTACGGTGAAGTCAGTATCGCTGCCATTTACCTGATGTTCACTGATTGCTTTAACGGAGCGATTGCTTTCTCGGAATCTGACATCCGTTGCGGCTCCAAAGTTCCGCCTGAGACACGCGCCTGCGATAAAGTCACGGGCGGCGGATTCATTCTCGGCACGCCATCTGGCGCGCACGGCTCCTTCGCGGTGGGCGGAGGCATTCGCCGCGGCCAATTCTGGGGTCACCTGAATTACATCGATCACGGCACCGGCATGCATGTTCACGCCACGGCTGTGACTGGCTTCAGTGTCATCGATAGCGTCACCCGCCAGATCGATTACAACGTCATCATCGACGGCGCTGCCGGCACTGCTCGCGTGATCGTTGCCGATAATGGCGAACCGGGCCGCAACGACATCTTCGATATCACCCTCTCCACCGGCTATCACGCTGGCGGCGATCTGGGTGGCACCGGGCATGGTGGCGGCAATATTCAGCTTCATAAATGCCCGCCCGGCTGGGCCAAATAGCCCTTTTGTTGGTTGGTTGGCGTGTGTGACAGCCTGCGGATCGGGTCCGCAGGCTGTTTGCTTTTCACACACGTGGCAACTCGACCGCGACCGTGGTAAGACGCTGCGGATCGGAGCGGAACTCGATTCGGCCGTTGTGCGCCTGGACGATTCCCTGAGCGATGCTCAAGCCTAAACCAGATCCCTCAATGGCATGGCTGTGGGATGGATCACCGCGGAAGAATCGCTCGAACACCCGCGCCGTCGCCTCCGAAGAGATACCATCGCCGCTATTCGAAATGGTGAGGAGGGCAGCTCCATTTTTCGTTTCCAGCGACAATGCTAGGTCTCCGCCCTCGCGATTATACTTGATCGCATTATCGGTAAGAATCAGCAGAAGCTGCCGCAGCCGATGCCGGTCCCCTGACACCATCACAGGCGCGCAAGCCTTGAGCTCGACCTTGAGTTTTTTCGATCCGCCAAGGATCTGCGCGTCGGCGTAACCTTCCTTCACGAGGTCGTCCAATTGCACCGGCTCAGCGGCGAACTTCAGCATGCCTGCGTCCGCCTTGGTGAGAAAACTCAATCCCTCAACGATTTGTGCCAGACGCTGCACTTCATCGAGCAAGCTTGTCAGCCGCTCGCGTTCTCCGGCCGGCAAAGAATCTTCGTGCAACGCCGTCTCCAGTTCCGCGTGCATCACGGTCAAGGGAGTGCGCAACTCGTGTGACGCGTGCAACGTGAATTCGCGAATGCTGAGAAACGACTGGTGCAATCGGCGGGTCATATCGTTGAACACGCCCGTCAGCCGGTCCAGTTCGTCCCCATTGCGCGTGCGCGGCAATTGCTCTGCCAGGTTGCCCGCATGAACTCGTTCCGCCGCCTGCGTTAATGTCGTCACTGGCGCCAGCGCCTTCCGCATCACCGCCGCACCCACGATCAACAACAGCACCGCCGTCGGCACCCCAGAGAACAAAATGATTTCACCCACTTCCTCCCATACTGTTTCGGGGGGTTGCTGCTGCCGCCGCATGATCTCCTGCTGTTCCGTCCACTCGTGATGCAGCACGCCCGCCATAATCATCAGCGACGCGAGTAGCAGCGCCGAATACCAGAGGGTCAGTCGGGTGATGATTTTCATGCCTGCTCCCGCAGCACATAACCGATGCCCCGCACAGTGTGAAGCAGTTTGGTCTCGAACTGCGAATCGATCTTTTCACGCAGACGCATCACATACACGTCCACCAGATTTGTGCCGGGGTCGAAGTTGTAATCCCAAACCTTTTCCATGATCGCCATGCGGCCGCAAATCCGCCCGGGCGAACGCATTAAAAACTCCAGCAGGCGGTACTCGCGCGTCGCGAGTTCGATCGGCAAATTGCCCCGCCGCGCCTGCCGGGTAATCGTGTTCAATGTCAGATCGCCCACGCGCAGCACCACGGCATTCTGTTCACCACTGCGCCGTCCCAACGCGCGCACGCGAGCGATCAATTCGGCCAGCGCAAAAGGCTTGCACAGATAATCGTCTGCCCCGGCGTCCAACCCTTCCACACGCTCGGTCACCTCCGCCCGCGCCGTCAGCAGCAACACCGGCGTGGTGACGCGCTGTTGGCGCAGCTGCCGCAGCACGCTCAGGCCATCGCGGCCCGGCAGCATGATATCCAGCACGATGACATCGAACGGATTGCTCTGGATCCAAACCGTCACCGCGTTGCCATCGTGCAGCACGTCAACCGCAAACCCCTCGCTCTGCAGCGCTTTGCGGACAAAAGAAGCGGTCTTCTTTTCGTCTTCAACTACCAGGATGCGCATAGGATCGAGACTACCCTTTTCCTCGATTCCGCGGGCATTGTCAATTCTGGCCGCCATTTCGGTTCATATATAAACCCCTGGTGCGCCTGATGTCTGAACCGCAAATGACAACAATGTCATTGCCCTTTCAGGAAAAGACAGCGCGGATTCTGCTTCAATAGGTCCGCAACTGCGCGGATATGACGGACGAGATCTTTAAGCGCACGATGGCCGCCATCGCCGATTTTGAATTCGGCGAGAAGGTTGCATCGGTCTTTGACGACATGCTGACGCGCTCGGTGCCCTTCTACGAGGAGATGCAACGCATGATCGGCGAGATGGCCCGCGATTTCGCTGTTGACGGTTCGCGCATCTATGACCTCGGTTGTTCTACCGGAACTACCCTCATGCTGCTCGACAGGCACGTGCCTAAAAGCGTCTCCTTCGTCGGTATCGATAATTCCGAAGAGATGCTTAAGCGGTGCCGCGCAAAACTCAGCGAGGCCGGAATCAGCCGCCCGTGCGAGCTGGCTTGCGCCGACTTAAACGAAGGAGTGGCCATCAGTAATGCCAGCATGGTCACGATGGTGCTAACCCTCCAATTCATCCGCCCGCTGTACCGCCATGCCCTCATCCGATCTATTTGCGAGGGTCTTAACGAAAATGGCTGTCTGATCCTGGTCGAAAAGGTCGTCGGCGAAGATTCCATGTTCAACCGGCTGTTTATTAAATACTATTACGATCTTAAAAAGCGACACGGCTACACTGAGCTTGAAATCGCCCAAAAACGGGAAGCCCTCGAAAATGTCCTGGTCCCTTATAAGCTGCTGGAAAATCGCGAATTGCTGCTTGAGACCGGTTTCAGCCACGTCGACGTGTTCTTTAAGTGGTATAATTTCTGTGGCATCGTTGCCGTCAAATAATGGTACGCCTCGGCAACTTTCTTTTTCGTTACCGTAACGCCCTCTTTCCAGCCTTTTACCTGCTCCTGTTTCTCCCCGCTCCCAAAGTTTTTGGCGATTACCGCGTTGCGCTTGCCATCGGCGTGGCACTCGCCGTGCTCGGGCAATTCATTCGCGCCGCCACCATCGGCCTCGCATACATCGTGCGCGGCGGCAAGGACCGTCACGTCTATGCGCGCCACCTCGTGCAGGAAGGCATCTTCGCGCATTGTCGCAACCCGCTCTATCTCGGCAATTTTCTGGTGCTCTGCGGTCTTGGTTTCACCGCCAACTCGGTTTTGTTTTTTGTGTTGGGCCTGCCTTTGTTCGCGGTCTGTTACGCCGCCATCATCGCTGCTGAAGAGAATTATCTGCAAGGCAGGTTCAACAACGAGTACGATGATTATTGCGCGCGCGTAAACCGCTTCCTCCCGCGACTCAAGGGATTCGGCGCGACGTTGCACAGCATGGAATTCAAGTGGCGCCGCCTCCTCGTCAAAGAGTACGGCTCCGCGTACGCCTGGATGGCTGGCATGCTCCTCCTGATGATCGAGAACCTTTGGGGAAAACCTGGGCCGCTTCTGTGGACGATTGAAGGCGTGCTCGGTGTAATTACCCTCGGCTATCTGACTGCCCGTTATCTCAAAAAGCGGCGAATCATCATCCCCGATTGAACGACGACAGGCGGGACGAGGCGTCCCGAAATGACCAAAATGTCATCTTTGTTTCATCGCCTCTCTCATTCAGAACTGTTACAATTCCGTAACGTAATCGCACTATGAACCGGAGATTTGCAGCCTGTTTGCTTTTTGCTGCCCTCGGCACCCATGCCCTAACCGCACCACCGCGTTATGATCATATTGTGATCGTCGTCGAAGAGAACCGCACGCCTACCGAGATCATCGGCGATCGCGTCAATGCTCCCTACATTAATACCCTCGCCGATGGCGGCGTGAAAGTCGGTTCGATGTTCGCCGAAGTCCATCCGAGCCAGCCCAATTACATCCATCTCTTTTCTGGCGATTACCAGGGCATTACTGATGACAATTTACCTCCGAACTTCTCCACCACGCCCACGGCCACGTACCCCTTCCGCACGCCGAACATGGGTGCCGAACTGATCGCGGCTGGATTCACTTTCGCAGGCTATAGCGAAGAGATCGAATCCGCAGGCGCGGCCGATTGGGCCGATTACGATCCGCATTCGGCGACTAATCCCGGCATCTATTATCGCCGCAAGCACGTTCCCTGGGCAAACTGGGTCGCCAAGCTCAACCCGATTCCGGCCAACCAATTGCCGGCAGCGATCAATCTTTCCTTCACGAATTTTCCCTCCGATTATTCCACGCTCCCCACCGTGAGCTTCGTCATCCCGAACCAACTGCACGACATGCATGATGGTTCACGCAAGCAGGGTGATGATTGGTTGCGCGATCACATCGACAGTTACGCGCAGTGGTCGAAGACACACAACAGCTTGCTGATCGTCACTTGGGACGAGGACGATTACGACAGCGTTAATCAAATCCCGACCATCTTCTACGGCGCAGGCCTGCGCGATGGCACCACCATCGCTGGCACATGGACGCACCACAACCTCCTGCGGACGATCGAAGACATGTATGGCACTACCCACGCCGCCGCCGCGGCCCAAGTGCGCTCGATCATCGGGCCCTTCACCAACGATCCGCCACTCACCATCAGAACTTTTCGCCAGGGTGTCTCGAGCTACTCGGGCTCAATCGATACGCAAATCTGGGCCGACACACCGGCGAGCACATACGGGACCAACCAGGATTTGTCCGCTGACCTCGACACCTCGTCCGCTGCCACCGGCAATCAAGTCGGTCAGGTGTTGATTCGCTTCGATTCGATCATCGGCACCGGGCTCAGCCAGATTCCAACCAACGCCGTGATCCATTCCGCCAAGCTGATCCTCTACACGCCATTGACCCCTTCGGGTGTCAGCGACGACTATGACTCGGACGACACCTTCCGACTCCATCGCATGCTGGTGAATTGGAACAACAGCAGCACCTGGAACAGCCTCGTCGATGGCGTGAACGCCGACAATGTCGAAGCGGCAAGTGCAGCGACGTTTTCGCTCGTCCCCGAAGTCGATGGCGCCCCCGCGATCTTCGATGTGACCAGCGACATCGATCTCTTCCGCACCGGCACAACTAACCTCGGGTGGGTCATTCGTCCATCCAGCACCGGCACGGGCAACGGTTGGACCATGCGCTCCGGTGACGCCATTGACCAGGCGCAACGTCCCTTACTCGAAATAGTTTACAGCGTTACTTTCACGCCCTATGTGGCTTATATGCGTTCCCTTGGGTTAACGGGTTCGCCTGCGGAACCGTTAGCCGATTTCGACCGGGATGGCCTGGTGAACATGGCCGAGTATGGCTACAACGGAAATCCGCGCGTCTCCGACAATCGCCGTCTGCGGCCCAACGGCACTTCAGGTACGCCCGCGCCTTATTACGTTTCAGAATCCGGTGGCGTCCTCGAAGTAGAATTCCTCCGTCGTAAAACCGCCACCGACCTCACCTACCATCCACAATTCTCGAGCGACCTCGTCTCATGGTCGGATGGCCTTGCTCCGGTCGTCACTCCCATCGACGCCACTTGGGAACGTGTCCGCGTCCGCGATAGCGCTACCGGCGCCCCTCGCAAATTCGTCAAAGTCATCTTGACACTTCAGTAAGCGATAGGCGCCAAGTGTACTCTGAAAGCAGGCCCGCCGATGAACGGCGGGCCTGTGGCCTGGGGCGTCTGGATTTGCGGGTTGGCGGCTGATTCAAAATAGTCGCCGACTGCCTATTACTATGATGCGTTCTGATTCGAAAGGTTCCCCAAAAATGCAAAGCGCCAGAGAACTTGCTGATCCTCTGGCGCGCGTGAATTGAACAGATTAAATCACGTCGAACACGTCGAGAATTTCCAACGTGGCTTGCATGAGCCGCACGGCTTTGCCTTCAAGGGTTACGATAACTGTCCCCGGCGGTGCTGGCGGGAGCTTGACGAGGATTTCGTGTGGGAGTGGCTCGCAATGCTTGAATACTTCCATTGGCATCACCTGGCCGCGAACGCACTTCTTCTGCCACCCGGGCGGCAGCGAATCGCCACGCTCGACTTTTTTCGCAATGCCTTTCGGCAACGGCTTGCCACCGTGCTTGTTTTCATTGCGTTCCTGATCATGGCGGTGGCCATTACCGTTCGAGCGTTTGTAAGCGATGTATTCGCGAATCACCTCGCGCTCCTGGGGATTGATAATCACCTGGACTCCGTGGCCTCGCGGTTCGCGCGCAGCTACAGTTACAGTGTGGGGCGGCAGCGTCGCGCGCGGTTTCGGATGCACCACGACTGCGGGTGGCCGTGGCGTTTCCACAACCACAACGGGGGGAATCACAGGGCGGGGTGTTTCAACTACTACGACCGGGGGAGGCAATGGACGCGGCCTTTCGACGACGGCGATTGGGTTTCGCGGCATTGGCGCCCGGTGTACAACCACGGGTCGCGGGTTGGCGGGGACGATAACGCAGCCTGAGCCGATGGCGAGCAGCAAACCGCACTGTACCGTTATGAGACACTTTTTCATATTCTCTGCGCTCAAACTGAGCAAAGGCGATGCCGATATAAGAATCATGCTGCGCGTGCTAATCGTCGAAGATGACCCCGGAATGAACGACTACATTGGCGACATTCTCAGCCAAAAAGGCTTCGAGGTGCGTTCGGCATTCAATGGATTTTCAGGTTTGGACGCGATTCGCGCTTCCGAACCGCACGTGGTGATTCTCGACATTTTCATGCCGGAGAAAGACGGCCTCGAGATGCTTGTCGAACTGCGGCGTTTCTCCAGTTCGTTGCCGGTGCTGGTGATCTCCGGCAAACAGCATCTGCTCTCCGGTTGCTCCATGAGCCTCGCCAAACAACTCGGCGCGAGCGACGTGCTTTCAAAACCATTCACACCCAAGGTTCTAGTCGAGCGCGTGGTCGCCCTCGCAAATCGTGAGCAGCGCGGACCGCAAGCGGCGGTGCCCGAGCCGCACAATCTTCACGGCCGCTCGTAATGCGGCTTATCGCGAGTACACCCGCCACTTCAACATCAGGTTGAAGTCATTGAAGCGGTCGTACTGGCCGATGACCGACCAGTCCTCCGTAAGCTCGTATTCCACCGAGTAAGTCGGCCGGCCGGTCTCGCTGACATTTTCACCCGAACGTACTGTCAGGCGATTCGAATCACCGCCAATCCCCAGGTCGGAGAGCATGCCGCGCCCAAGAAACAGGGCGAGGCGCTGCGCGCGTTCTTCCGTACTGAAATTGATCTGGCCCTGGCGCGGGACTTCGCCGGCGGTCAGCATGAGCAGCACCTGATCGGAATTCAGCGGCGGCGTCGATGTGAATTGCAGCACGGGGGCATCGGCGTAACCAGACAAATCAAGATTGATATCGTATCCCAAAACCCGATCATTCCCAGTAACTAAGACTTGTGGCCGATAAGGGTTGTCGCTCGTGAGTGAGATAATGCCTTGGTTGATCGAGATATTTCCGAAAGGAAATCGCACGCGGCCCGCGTTGATCAGTAGATCGCCCGTCGCGACCGGATCGCCTAGGGTGCCGAACAGCTTCAGGTCCGCGGAAACTTCCCCATTGAAGACGGGCGTGCGCACCTTAAGAAAGCGATGGCCCGTCGCGCGCAAATCAAGCCGCCAGTTCGCAAACGGTTGCCTGGCCACTGCAAAGTAGGGCGGTCGCATTTCGGGGGAGGCCAGCTTGCCTGGGATCAATTCGCGTAGTTCGCGCAGGTAGAGGCTGTCGCGCAAGTTAAGTTTGCCGGCGATAAGCACTGGCTGCTCGTTCGTGCGTCGGAGCGTAATATCGATGTCCGCACGGACGAGAGCATCGGCTTGGCGCGTGAGTGGAACATTTTCACCCGTCACGTGAAATTCGAAGGAAGGCTGTTCCCGCCGCAACAGGCGGTTCAGATCTAGCCAGACTTGCCCGCCGCCCAGGACCGAATAACCGCCGAGCGCAACGTATGAGCTCACTTGCGCTTTGTCATCCTGCAAGCGGCACAGGATTTCCACGTCTTGCAGCGAGCCGAGCGATTCGATCGGCCGCGTGCCGGCGCCATCGATGCGCACCTGTCCGTTCAGCTTGCCCCCGGGCTCCAGGCCGAGGTCGGCATCAATGACACCTTGCGGGGCTATGAGCCGTGGGAGGAGCGGAACGAACGCCGCGATTTGCGCGCTGTCGATCCGCAGTCGGCAAGACAAATCACGCCAATTTAGTTTGGCCATGTTGGTGCGCGGTGCGCTCCAGAAGTTCTCTGGCAAAGGCATAAGGCCCGAGAACGTGATTGGTTGGTTCGTTACGAAGAAGTTGAAGAACTCGACTTCCGCCGCCTCCTTGCGAAAGTGCGCGACGAGCGAGAGACTTTCGATCGCGGGGACTGTAGGCGGACTGTTGCGAAACTTGATTTCGGCGGCGCGCGCCTGAACGCGGCCCACAGGTTTGTCCCAGGTGCCGTATATCTCGCCGCGAACCTCCGGCTCGCGCAGGGTCACACCGGCGTTCGTGGCGAGGAGACTCCAAAAGAACGCCTTCGGATCTGCATTAGCCTGCAGGTGCAGGCGGCCGTTCGTGACCGCGGTAATGAACGGCTTGTTAGTCACGTTGATGGAAATAGGAAGAGAGCCATACGCAGAACTGACGGACGCGGAATTGCGCGTAAAGGTGAGATTTGTGAGTGTCACACCATTGGAGTGAACCGCAAGTGAGCCTTCGGCGCCGAGCCGCGTGCCGTCTGCCAGAATGGTGCGACCGGCGAAATCCACGTCGCCTGTCAGCGGTCCATTGGTCCAGCCGGTAGTGAAGCCTAATTTCTCGAGCAAGACGTCACGATCGGGCAGATCGAGAAAACCGCTGAAGAGTTCGCCGGAAAAATTCGTAAGGTACGTGCAGATATGACCCGAGTGCGGCCAATGAATATCAGCAGCGAAGTCCAATCGATTCGTTCCAAACTCCAGCGCCGTTATCTGAAAGCGTTTCTCCTTCAAATCGGTTGCGCCGCTGGTAAATACCGTTGTCGAAGAAGCGGCGCGGGCTGTGGCGAAAACGTTTGTGAGGTTGAGTTTTTCGCCGAACCAATCCACCGCAACATCGAAATGATTCAACCCAGGCACGGTCACGTTGCGCACAAGTGCTGAGCCATGATGCTGGAGATTCGCAAATGTTACGTCCCCTTCCACGCTGGCGTATCCCCATGGGCTGGTGAGTTCGGCCGCTTCGACGCGTGCCGAATTTGTATTTCCTGTCGCCCGCGCTCGGAATGAAACGGGTTGGTCCAGAAGAATGCCCTTGGCCTCGACAGAATATGCGTTCCGCTCCCAGACAAAGGCAAGATCCCCTTTAACGTGTGGAACGACAATGGAACTTGCGTTGACTCGCGCAATTTCCGGAAGGATGCCATCGGTCCCAAATCCGGCAAAAAGCGTGAATTGGTTGGTGCGCCATCGACTTAAGCCGCTCATCACCACGGCGGTTGGCTCATTGGTCACCACGAGAATGGCGCCGAAATCAGAATTGGAAAGTTCGAGTGCAACCGGTGCATGCGGCGAAAGCACGGCGCGCACGGTCGTCACCGGGAGATTATTTGAAATCTGCGCTTGCCCGAAGAAGTTCGTGCCAGTCCAGTTTGCGCTCGGAATTTGTACTGTGACTTTTGGGGTTTGCACGTAGCCATTCGTGAACGCAGCCTGGGAAAGCCGCTGCTGGACATTAGTTACGATTCGCCAGACCTGCTTGTAAACGTGATTCACTGACGGCGTGGTGTTGGTACTTGGCCGATCTGAGGGTGTGACGATCACGGACCAGTCCTCGGCTTCGGCCGAATGCCCGAGAGGATCAATCGACAGCCGTCCGGCTCGGACGCGCACATTGCGATTGCTGTAGACGGCATCGCGAACAGCGAATTCCGCGTAACCGATGCGCTCGTAACTGCCGAAGGTGACACCGAATCGTTTTGCGACAGGACGAAGAAGCCATGGGAACCATATGGGAGTTGAAACGGTGACGATAATGAGAAGAACGAGAACCAGTAATACAACCCGTAATAAGCGCTGCGCGCGTTTGCCCCGCATATCCCAGTCTCAATGTTCGTCATCGCTTCGAGCAAAGCAAGGCACGAGCAAATTTTCTTGGACATCGCTGCGAATTATCTAATCTCCAAGGCCATGCGCGGACGGCCAGCTTTAAGAATTCCCAATGCCGATTTTCACTTCCCTTACAATCGGGAATTGACCGCGGAGCTGCGGCTGGCTGTGCGGCGCGAGGGCTTGCGGTTTACCCCGCACATCCTTGTAGTTTCGGTCTTGGAGCAACGGATGTATCTGCATCAGTTGTGGGGACGCGACGAATTATTCCCGCTGTATAGTCTGGCAGAGCGGTTTTTGATTTCGACCTCTGCATTTGGCGTAGGACAAAAGGAGAATTCGAATCAAACGCCGCTGGGACTGCATAGGATCGCGCGCAAAATCGGCGGTGGGTATATGACGGGCACCGTCTTTCGTGGCCGCCTGCCGGTCGGATTGACATGGCAGGGCATGGCAGATGCCCCGATTGCGCATCGAATTCTGTGGCTTGAAGGGCTTGAACCCGGAAGGAATACTGGCGGGGATGTAGATAGCTTTAAGCGCTATATTTATATCCATGGGTTCGGAGATGAGCTGACCCTCGGCAAACCAAACTCGCATGGGTGCATCCACATGGCCGCCAAAGATCTCATCCGTCTCTACGACCGGGTGAGCGAAGGCACCCTGGTGTGGATAGCTGAGAAATAATCGGAATTTTCGGTGGCAACGCGCCTCACTGCGGGGTAACTGATAACCAATGCTGGATTCGGCAGCCAACGTGGCGGAGGCGGTCGCGCCTGATCGCGCAAGGACCGCCCCATTGCTCGAAATCAAGGATCTTAAACTCGAATTCGTTTCCGGCGCTAAAGCATTGCGCGCGGTAGATGGCGTTTCATTTGCAATTCATCCCGGCGAAACCGTGTGCCTCGTCGGCGAAAGCGGCTGTGGAAAAAGTGTGACTGCCCTGTCAATCGCGCGGCTAGTGCCAAGTCCCCCCGCGCGTTATGTCGGCGGCGAGATTTTGTTACGCGGCCGCGATGTGCTGAAAA
>DATENK010000437.1:0-3928 GCA_035275085.1 Verrucomicrobiia bacterium
TCGGCGACGAATGCCAATGATTTCTTCATCGTGAAACTGAACGCATCAGGAGACAAACTGTGGGAACACGCTTTCGGCACGCGAGTCTATGAGGACCTAACGGATTTGCGGCAAACGGGGGATGGAGGATTCGTGCTCGCCGGGGAGTCGGACAGAGACTTGTGGGTAGTTCGTATCGACGCTGAGGGAAACAAGCTGTGGGATCGCACGTTCGGAGGCAGTGAATACGACGGAGAATGCCGAATACGGGTCCTAAGCGACGGCGGTTTCATTTTGGGCGCCGTCACGTTTTCTGATGTGAGTGGGAATAAGAGTACGCCACTTCAAGGGGACTATGATTACTGGATCCTGCGTCTTGACGCGGACGGGAACAAGCTTTGGGAGCACGACTTCGGCGGGAGTCACATTGATTATTTCAGTGATGTTCATGTGACCCTCGATGGCGGGTTTGTTGTGGCTGGCTTTGGGTATTCTGAGCCCGATGGAAACAAGACAGCGCCGCGACGAGGTGACGGCTACGATTTATGGCTGGTGCGGTTGGACAATGCGGGTAACAAGATTTGGGACGAGACTTATGACGGAATTCATCGACTCGGCATTCCCCGAATTCAGCCAACTCGGGATGGTGGTCTGATGATGGCCGGGAGTTTCGCCACGTACACGAATATTCCGATTCAGGACGTGATCATCTTTAAGCTGAGCGCGGACGCGTTCACTGCGCCGCAGTTGAGATTCCCGTCAATCAACCAGACGCCCGGCGCTTTTAGGTTTCAACTTTCTGGGATTTCCAATCGCACGTACGTCACTGAGTTTTCGACGGATTCACAAGCTTGGGTCCCACTCGCAACAAATCATCTCGTATCAGAGTCAGTGGAAATCGTCGACAGCCAACTGGAAGTCTTGCAACGCTTTTATCGCGCTCGAATGGTGGAGTGACGCAATCCTTATGAAAGCGGGGTCAAGCCGCCACACTCTATAGTGAAAGCATTCTTGTGCGGTGTCGCTGCACTGGCTAACGGAAGCGACGTGAAAACTGATATTCAAGCCGGCGCTACTTCGCGGGCATGTGGAATATCGCCGGCCTTCAGCGGACGTACGTGACCTTTGTCCAGGGTCAGAACCGCAATGGTATGGCCATCGTATCCTACGAACTCAACTTCGAAAGCATCGCCCTGCCCGTGAACCAAGACAGCGGTGCCTACATCGCCTCGCTTCAAGCCTTGATCGGGTAAATCCTTGGTGAGAGCGACGGCGTCAAGCTCTTTGATTTCGTTCATATTTTCTGCAACGGATGTGCCGTCACAAAACGCGGCTTATCCTTGCCAGCATCAATATACCATACGGTCCGCACGTTCAAGACCGTACCGTCCGGTGCCGTCAACGGACCATCAATAACGAAGCGGGTACCATACCGCGTTTGTTCCACGTCTACCACATTGTGTACTTGCGCATGTTGGACCAGGCTCTCTGCTAATCGCCGCCAATCAGCGATAGTAAATCCAAATCGCAGAAAAAAAGCAGCTTTGCTTCCGCCAGCAGGATGCGCAGGGTTCAGCAGGTATCCTGTGATTTTCAGTTCCGGGACAAACGCAAAGTGCGCATTCGGCAATTTCATTTGGCCGGTGCAGCGATGCCTGCGGCTTTGCGGAGTTTGTCGATGTCGAGTTTGTTGAACCAGGTGAGGATGTTGTGCCAGAAGGGGTGGAAGTGATAGCCGCCGCCGGTCATTTCTTTGAGTGCTTCTTCTTTCGTCCAGCCTTGGACAGCGACGCGGTAAATGGCGCACATGACTCCCGTGCGGTCGGCGCCATGCTGGCAATGAACGAGAATGGGACCGGTAGTTTCATCTGAGACGAGCCGCAGAAAACGGACGATGTCCTCCTTTTCCGGATGCCACGCTTTCATGTACAGGTGCTCATACGCGAGGGCGGCGCTGCCGATTTTTCTTCGGTCAGAATGGAAGGAGCGCAGGTTTACGATGGTCCTGATGCCCAGGTCCTTGAGCTTGGCGATGCCTTCGCGCGTCGGCTGCGCGCTCCGGTATAGACGGTCCGAAACTTTATAAAAGTTCGACATGCCCTCCGCGCTCATCGGCACTGCCCAGGTTGCAGGCCGGTTCGTGTCAGCCGCCGAAAGTGAAAATAAACAGAAGGCGAGGCAGCTTGCGGAGAGGGCGGCTCTCAACATGGCACCTAGTATACTTAGTCGTTTGATTTTGTCAGCCCAAGTTGCTTTACGAGTGCGCCGTAGCCGACGCGGTAGTTAGGATACGCCAATTCGCACCGGAGTTCCTGACGCAGTTTGCGATTGGAGACGCGTTTGTTTGTGACGCCGCGTTTTCGGGAAAGTGCTTCAGGGCCGAATGGAGGCATGGGTCGATTCAAAGTGCTTGCAAGCCATTGGAAGAACTCGAGCTGCGTCACGGGTTCATCATCGGTCACGTTGTATATTTCGCCCGGTTTGCCGCGTTCAAGAGCGGCGATGATCGTGCGGACGACATCATCACGATGGATCATGTTCAGATAACGCGAGCCATCGCCAGAGATTGTGGCCTGGCCGCGGAGGTACTGCTGAAAGAGATGACCGCGGTCCGCCCCGTAAATGCCGGCTGCGCGCAGGATGATTGCCGGGACACCCCGCAGAAGTTGCTCGGTCTCCACCAGAATTTTGCTGGTCTCGCTCTGAGGCTGAGTCGGCGAAGTTTCGTCCACGATCGAACCATCAGTTTGGCCATAGACGCTGGTGCTGCTGGTAAAGAGGTATTTTTGCGTCGCGGAACCGGAAAGCCAGTCGATAATGTTGCGTGTGCCCTCAATGAACACGCGACGGTAATCTTCGACACCGCCTTTGCTGGAGGAGACGGTGTTCACAATCCAATCCCAGCCGTGTCCGAGCTGTTTTAGATCGGCGTTGTCGCGAATGTCCACGCCGGTCCGGCGGCTGGCGGCCAGCACTTTGTGGCCGCGGGCGCCTAATTCGGATGCGAGCGGTTCCCCAACGTAACCCGCGCCCAAAATCAGTACCCTCATAAGACCGAAGGCAGCTTATGCGCATCGGCAGGTGTTTTGCAGTTCGCGCGGACAGGCTGTCCGGGCTCCGATCCGAGAACGCTGTTCACGCCGTGTGTTTGAGCGGAAGGATATCTTCCGGTTCGCTAATGCCCTCGGCGTTGATGCGCGCGACAAGCTGCTTAAGGCTGATAGCGCTGGCTCGCTCACGTTCGGCTTCGTAAATGCGGTCGAATTCGGCACCCACAAGTTGGCGCGATGAATCCAGGCGCGTGTCGAGCTGGGCCCCGGAACAACGCAAAGTATTTATAATATCGTGGCAGGAAATATTCTCGAGAGGCCGACCAGGAGCGTAACCGTCGTCGTTGAGCACTGCCACTGCATGCACCAAACCGTTTTCGCAGAGCGGCTGAATCACGCGGCCCACGAGGCGGCTGGGAACACCCAGGCGCGTGGAAATCTCAAGCAGAGTTGGCGGCTTGGCACCGATTTCGAAACGCTGCCCAACGAGCGCCATGACGCGCAAGGCCACATACTCGCGTCCGCGCTGGCTGACGTTCTCAGCTTTCTTTTCCTGCACGTACACGACGCGATTCTGAAACGCATAAGCCACTTGTGAACCGAAGAGAACGATGAGCCATGAAAAGTACAAGCCCACGAGGAAAATGGGAATGATCGCCAGCGCCGTCCCGTAAATCTTGCTCATGGTGAATATCTTACCCGCGAATAAGGCGCTGGAAGTGCTAACGAACAGCCACGAGGTGCCACCGACGATGCCGCCGATGACAGCCGCTCCCCAATGCACCTGGGTGTTCGGGATGACCTTGTAGAGCAGCGCAAATGCGACGCTGATGAACATGAACGGCAAGGCTTTGAAGAATAATGTGCCGAGCGGTCCGAATCGCTCGATAAAGCTCTCG
>DATENK010000438.1:0-11011 GCA_035275085.1 Verrucomicrobiia bacterium
CCAACTCGGGAAAATAACGCGCGAGCGGTTGGCCGGCTTTGGATTGCAAATAAACTTCGTCGCCATCCCGAAAGATCAGGCAGCGAAACCCATCCCATTTGGGCTCGTATTGCCACCGCTCGCCCGTCGGCACTTCGTCCACCAGCAACGCTTCCATCGGTGGATACGGCGGGGTAATAGGCAGTTTCATAGGAATTTCTCCAGGTTGAGGCGTCCACGCTGCTGGAGCAACGGTTTCCAAAGATCGCCCAGCTTGCGCACGCGGGCCGGAACATTATCCAAACGGAAATCTTCGATCTCGATTTCGTCCTCAATTTCCTCCCACGTGACCGGTGTGGAAACCGGCGCGCGCGGTTTGGGCCGGACCGAGTAAATGGACGCGAGCGTGCGACCCCACGCATTCTGATTGTAGTCCACCAGCACATGGCCCTTCGGCCGCTTGGCGATCCGGTATTCAGCTGTGATCAATTTCGGATGCAAGCGCGCCATGCTTTGCGCGAACTCCTTTGCGAAGGTCCACACCTGCTTCTGCGTCGGCCCGCGTACGATTGGCACATAAACATGGATCCCGCGCGAGCCGGTGGTCTTGGGAAAACTCGGAATCTTGAGCGCTTCCAGCGCTTCATGGACGAGCAGTGCCGTTTTGCGCACGTGACCGAAGTTCGCGCCTTCGACCGGATCGAGGTCGAAATGTAAATAATCCGGACGATCCACATCGTCGCAGCGCGCATACCATTGGTTCAAATCGATGCAGCCCAGATTCACCACCCAGAGCAGCGAAGCCATGTCGCGCACAATCGGGAAATCAATCACGTTGCCCGAGTCATGTTCGATCGAACAAATATCGATCCAATCCGGGCGCGGGACCGGTGCGCGCTTCTGAAAAAAGAATTCGCCATGCGCCCCGTGTGGATACCGTTTCATCACCATGGCGCGATCCTGGAGGTGTGGCAGCAGCGCCGGCGAAACCTCAGCGTAATACCGCAGCAGGTCGCCTTTCGTGATCCCAAGCTCCGGCCAAAACGGCTTCCCAAGGTTCGTCAACTTTACCGTCCGGCCCTCCACCGCGACCTCCGCCTGAGGTGCATCCCGCGGTATCTCCACCGTCCCCCGGCGCCGTCTTTGCTCCATAACCTCCATGGTTGTAAGCTCGCCGGAAACAACGGTCAAACAACCTATGTGTGTCCCTACTTAAGGCTCATTGCATGGGCTGGACAACGAAATCGGCGCGTGACTGACTTCCCCAGACCCCGACAGTTTTCAAAACCCAGAGGGCGAGGACGAGGGGAGCCTTTGGGGGTTTTTATCCGTAAGGTCGTTGAGTGGCCTGATTTTATTGGTAGAAATGTCTGTCGGAGATCGTTGAGGCGGGTCGTTGAGTCGGCTGGCCGTTAGCCAAACCCAAGGGACTCCGGAATCGGAGCTCGGCCCAGGGATCACGCGTTCGCATGCAAGCCGGCGCCGCTCGCGGTCAGTATTCGTCCGCGAGGTTGTTGTAGGAAAATTTATAGCCCGCGGCCATGGCGGCCACGTAGATCGCGAAGTCGCGCGGCCCGAGCACGTCGATAATGAAGTTAGACCAACTATCCACGCTGCGGATGAATTCCATCACCGGCATGTCCTGCTCGTGCGCGAGCACCAAAATCCACGCCAGATGATACGCCACCACGCACCCAATGAACGCCCACGTGGCACCGATGACTCCGAACTGCTTGCTGCTGCCGTGTCCCAACCGCCGGACGCCGACCGCGACGGCAAAACCAATTCCGATTGACAGCCATTTGATCCAGACATGAAAAGCAGCCGCCACGAAAGCAATGATGAGCGCGCTAAGAATCGCCCCGAGCGCTCCGCCAATCCAGCCGCCCACGTGGTTTTCCTCGGCACGCTCGCGCTGTTGCTCCCGCTCCATTTTTGCGCTCAGATCGACGTCTTCACCAGCGGAAAAGCTGGCCTCGGTACTCGTCGCCGCCTGTGGCTGGACCGTCATCGGCTTCGGGTCGAGCATCCGCAAATTGATCTTGTCGCTCACCTAATATTATTCGGCGATTCCGGAAATGACTTTAAGCGAAAGCAGGCTTGCGCTTGCAGCCGCACTCCATGGAATACTGAGTCGTGCAACAGCCTCTCAACGTTGGACTGGTTCGCCAACGGTATGTCGCCAGCGGCGGCGCGGAACGCTACTTGCACGGGGTGATCGAAGAGCTGGTCGCACGCGGACAGCGGGTACATCTCTTTGCAAATGCGTGGACGGAAACAGCCGGCGTCGAGTTTCATCGCGTCCCCATGGTGCGGGGCACATCGTTTCTAAAGATTCTCACGTTTGCCATCGCCGCGCGCAAAGCGGTCAGGCGCGCGCATTGCGATCTGGTCTTCAGCCTGGAACGGACGTTGGAACAGGACGTCTATCGCGCCGGCGATGGTTGCCACCGCGAATGGCTCGCGCGCCGCGGTTATGGCGGATTGAGAGTCAATCCGTTGCACCTGACCATCCTTGGATTGGAGAAGCGCGTCTTTTCGCCAGAGCGCACCGGCTGGATCATCGCCAACTCAAATCGTGGCAAGCAGGAGATTATCCAGCATTACCGGTTCCCGGCCGAGCGCATTCAAGTCATTTACAATGGCGTGGACTTGAATCGATTTCAGCTGCGCACGAAAAAGAAAAACGATACCGTGAACCTCCTCTTCGTCGGGACCGGCTTCGAACGCAAGGGGCTGCTGTTTTGCATTCGCGCGCTTGCCCGGCTGCCGCATCACTATCGGCTGACAGTGATCGGCAGAGGCGACATTCGCCGCTACGCGCGGGTCGCCGCTGACATGGGATTAGGAGACCGCGTCCGTTTCGCCGGGCACGACCTTGATATGCCTGCGGAGTACGCGCGAGCCGATTTGCTGGTGCATCCCGCCATTTATGAGCCGTTCGCAAATGTCTGTCTGGAAGCGTTGGCCAGCGGCGTGCCCGTCGTAACCTCGCGCGTGAATGGCGCTTCGGAGATCATCGAGCATAGCGAAAGCGGCGCAATCGTCGAACGGCCACAAGACATCGCTGAGCTGGTTGGCGCGATCCGTCTGTTTGAAAACCGGGACGCCTCGTCCTTCGCCCGCAAGACTGCTGAGCGTTTTCCCTTGGCCGGCAACGTCGAGCGCACTTTGGATTTGCTTTTGGCGGTGAAAGCTGCCAAAGCGCCGCAGAAAAAACCCTGATGCAAGCGCGGCTGCCTATTTCGGTTGCAGTGGTGACGCTAAACGAAGAGGCGAACCTGCCTCGCTGCCTCGAAAGCGTGCGGGACCTCGCGAGTCAGATTGTGGTGCTCGATTGTGGTTCCACAGACGGAACGAAAGGGGCTGCGGAGAAATTCGGTGCCGAATTCCACTTCGCGCCGTGGACGGGTTACGTCTCTCAAAAGAACAAGTGCCTCGCGTTATGCTCGCAGCCGTGGATTTTGTGTTTGGACGCGGATGAAGCGTTAACTCCGGAGTTGGCGCAAAGCATTCGCGCGCTATTCGCGTCAGACGAACCGTCTGCGGTTGGCTATGAAATGAGCCGCCGCACTTTTTATCTCGGGGATTGGATTTGGCATAGCTGGTATCCCGAATGGCGCTTGCGTTTGGTGCTTAAAGGCAGTGCGTCCTGGACCGGGTTGGACCCGCACGATTTTCTGCAAACCGACGGCCCGACCGAAAGACTCAAAGGCGACCTGCTGCACTATTCTTTCCGCGACCTATTCGATCATTTGCAGCGCACCCTCAAATACAGCCGCATGATGGCCCAGTCTTACCACAAGGAGGGACATCGGTTTCGTTGGGCGCAGTTGCTAATTTCGCCGTGGCTCTCGTTTTGGAAGCACCTAGTGCTGCGCGGGGGCTGGCGGGATGGCTGGCGCGGGTGGTTGATCGCTTTCTCCAAATGGCTGGATGTCTTTGCTAAATATGCGTTTTTGCTCGAAATCGAACGCGTTTCCCAAGAAAATAACGATTCTAGCTCGATTTAGGACTCGCTATCCCTGCCGGGTTTAATAATATCTCAGCATCCGGAAACGTGGCTAGTGAACGCACGATTTCGGTTTTAGAATGATCAGAGTATTCGGTTTTTCGTTGGCCGCGGCTTTAAGCCTCGGGTTATCTGCCTCTGCGGACGTCGTCACTGACTGGAACACACTCATCCTGAATGCCATCCGAACGAATAAAGCATCGCCTCCCGTAGCTTCACGCCAAATGGCAATTCTTCATACGGCGATGTTCGACGCCGTCAACGGCATCCGGCCGCAGTACGAAGCTTACCGGGTGCGCGGGAACGTCCTCCCCGCCGCTTCCGAGGAAGCCGCCGCTGCCGCCGCAGCCCGCAAGGTAATGGTGGCTTTGTATCCCAATAACGCGGCACTTTATGACGCGGGGCTCCAATCCACCTTGAGCGGGATCCGGAATCCCGTGGCCAAAAAGCACGGCGTTGCCTGGGGGGAAAAGGTTGCAGGCGACATCATGATGTGGCGCTCGACCGATGGGGCCGCGATCCCGATTGGTTATACGCCCGGAACACGTGTAGGAGATTGGCAACCAACGCCGCCCGTGTTTCTGCCTGCACTCCTGCCGCAATGGGGCTCTGTGGTACCGTTCGGTGTCGGCTCGGTCGTACCGTTCCGCCCGCCAGGCCCGCCCGCCCTGAACAGTGCGCAATGGGCGGCAGACTTCAATGAAACTAAACGTCTCGGGGCCGTTAACAGTGTTGATCGGACCCCAGACCAAACCCTCATCGCGCAATTCTGGGCGAACGGCGCGGGCACCGAAACCCCGCCTGGTCATTGGAATCGGATCGCGAAAAGCATTTCCGACGCGCAACGTTTATCATTGCTGGAGAATGCGCGCTTGTTTGCGTTGTTGAATATCGCGATGGCGGACGCAGCAATCATTTGTTGGGATTGTAAATTCACCTATAACTTTTGGAGGCCGGTCACAGCCATTCGTAACGGTGATTTAGATGGCAACGACGCCACTGAAGAGGACCCGTCCTGGACGCCATTACTGGTAACACCGAATTTTCCGGAATATACGTCGGGCCACAGCACTTTCAGCGGCGCGGGCGCGCGCGTTATCGAGACGTTCTTTGGCACGGATGACATTACTTTCACGGTTGATTCGGATGGTGCGCCGGGACAGTTTCGCACCTTTCATAAGGTGAGTTCGGCCGCGGACGAAAGCGGGATGAGCCGAATTTACGGCGGTATTCATTACCAGAGCGCGAACCAATGGGGTTTGGCGTCCGGCCGCGCCGCTGCTGATTACATCAGCAGCCACTTGCTCCAGCCGCGGCATCATCACGGCAGCGCGGATTAACGAAGTTCCGCTTTAGGCGGCTTTTCGTGCGACTTTTTTGATGTCGTCGAGCACCTGGCGAACGATAGCGTTTTCGTCCTTGCCCGCGGCTTCGGCATTGAAGGTGGGCACAATGCGATGGCGCAAGACCGGAAGCGCCAGTGCTGCGACATCTTCGGTGGTGGTGTGATACCGGCCATGGAGAATAGCTCGGGCTTTCGCGGCCAGGATCAGACAAATGCTCGCGCGAGGTCCAGCCCCCCAATTGACCATTTCTTTGACGTAACCGTTCCCAGCGCCGACGATTGGCCGCGTGTAGCGCGCGACGTCCACCGCGAATTCGTAAACGTGATCCGCGACCGGGACTTTGCGGACGAGTTGCTGGAGCGAAAGGATGTCGGGTGTGCTGATCACCGCTTGTGGTTTGAAGGCGTAGTTGGTCGTCGCACGTTTGACGATTTCGATTTCGTTCGGGCGAGTCGGGTAATCCACTTCGATCTTGAGCATGAAACGGTCGAGTTGCGCCTCCGGCAAACTATATGTTCCTTCTTGCTCGATCGGATTTTGCGTCGCGAGGACAAAGAACGGATCGGGCAATGGATACGTCTCGCCTCCGACCGTAACTTGCCTTTCCTGCATGGCTTCGAGCAACGCACTTTGGGTTTTGGGCGGCGTACGGTTAATCTCATCCGCAAGGATGATGTTCCCGAACACCGGGCCTCTCATGAATTTGAAAAGCCGTTTCCCGGTCGCATCGTCCTCTTCGAGAATCTCCGTGCCGGTGATATCCGACGGCATGAGGTCGGGTGTAAATTGGATACGACGAAACGTCATGCCCAGCATTGAAGCAAGGGTGGACACCATCAGCGTTTTCGCCAGTCCGGGCACGCCCTCCAGAATCCCATGGCCGCGGCAAAGCAGGACGACCATGAGTTGCTCGATCACATCCTCAAGCCCGACAATTACGCCGCCGACCTGGCGGAGAATTGTTTGATAATGCTGGTTGAGATTTTGAACGGCTTGAAGTTCATCCGCGGCGGGTGGCTGACTTGTCGTGCTTGTGTTCACGGCTTTCCACAATAACACACGAGTCGCGGAAAAGTTCCAAATGGAAAATGGGCTCGGTCAGGCGGTGTATGCCTTTGTCCAAAACCACGCCAGGCCCCCGATGATGGCAGAAATGCCAACGAGCCTGGCGACAAGCGCAGGTCTTGGAAGAAGCTTTTCCGCAGCAATGACCATCGCGACGACAATCATTACCAGCGGATTCATCATTCCGAGAATGAGTTGAACGGTCATCGGCGCGGCGCAGCAGAGACAACAGGCCGCACCTTGTTTACAGCCAAGTCGAAAAGTTCTTTCCTGTTCAGGGCATGAAACGGCACAGCCAAATGGCGACCGACAACGCAAGAGGTGCATCATTTTCCAGCGCGTGAATTGAATGGCTCCAGCCACAATCAACGATGCTCCCAAAAGCGCGGGAACGGCACGGCTAAACCCTTCCGATTCTATGGCAATGGCTGCAAACGCCACCGCAACCGCATAAATCGCAAGCCCGGCTGCCAGCCACATCGCGAAATATCCAGCGGCCATGGAACAAAGGGCTGCACCGTGGCGTTTCGTTTTTAGAAAGATCGGCAGCGCGGATGGCAGCATCATCGCCACCATCATCGCGAACCACATGAACAGGAAGCTTACGGTTGAGCCGAACCAACTCTGGCCGGCCATTCGCATCCACATCGTCGACATCGTCCAGCCACCGGGCATTTCCATTTCGCAGCACATCGAGCAACAGAAATAAGCAGTTATCGACACGCTAGTAATGAACGCGATTACAGAAAGCGCGATAAACCCAAGTGGCGACGAGGTTTGGTCCCCGGCGGCTGAATACTCGTGTTGCAGTTGGTGCGCCATATTCCATTCGCGCGGACAGGCTGTCCGCGCTCCGATCACGCACTTTTGTATTGATCCTTATAGCGCACCCAATCCTGAGCGTTGCCAGGCTCCTCGTCACGGCCCTTGGCGGTCAGGTCGAGAAAATTGTAGGTGGTGTTCATCAGATCGATCCCGCGCGCGTAAGACGAGTAAGTGTGGTAAATATCACCGTTATTATCGCGGTAGAACGCGCTGACGCCCTGCATTTCGTCGATTTTCATTTTGAACTTGCCGTAATTGTAAGGAAGCACGCCTCTCTGGATCTGCTCCGACGTGAATGAGACGTTGAAATCAAAATTGAAGTCGGTCCCGAACGATGAAACCCATTTGAATTGCCACCCCATGCGCCTCTTGAATGGTTCAATTTCCTTTGGCGACGCGCGGGACACGACGGCGAACGCTGTGTCGCACTGGCCAATGTGAATGTTCACGCTGTCGAAGTGGTCGGCCCAAAAGGAGCAGTGCTCGCAACCTCCCCCCCAGCCCGGTCCGAACATGAAGTGATAGACAATGAGCTGGCTCTTGCCATCGAACAAATCGGCAAGCGTAATCTTGCCCGCCGGCCCTTCGAAAACGTATTCCTTTTCGATTTTGACCCAGGGCAGCTTGCGGCGTTCCAGGTTCAATTTGTCACGTAGCTTCGAAAACTTCTTTTCCTTCAGAAGCAATTTCTTGCGGGCCGGGATCCATTCTTTTTGCGAAACTACTTTTCGGTTTTCGATTCCCCGGACGGTTTTGATTTTTGGCATGATGGGGTCTCCGTTCACTCAGCGCGTGTCGTATTCGTCACGGCGACGAATCCAGAAGCCAGTTTCGTTGCGCCCGCGTGGTGCGCGGTCGAGCCACTGGTAAAGGCCCCAGAGACCATCCACCCCCCGCGCGTAAGCTGAGTACGTATGGTAGACAATGCCATCTTCCAGCGCGAACGCGCTCATGCCGGGAGTTTCCTGAATGTAGGTCGGCCAGTCTGTGCCTACGCTTGTTGCGAGCTCGGCGTGAGGACCCGCCATGAATTCAGGCGGCGCGTTGTTGGCGGGAATTTCACGCGAACGCGAACGTACTCCGCTCTTTTGGTAGTTGTAATCAATGTTTCCCGACCGCTGCTGCTCCTCAGTGAACGAGACGTTGAAATCGTAATTAAAGTCGCTGCTCGCGGAGGACGCCCACGGAAACGTCCAGCCCATTCGACGTTTGTACCCCTGCAGCTTCGCAAGCGGCCCGCGCGACACCGCCCAGAGCATCACGTCATGGTTGGCCAGGTGAATGCAAAAGCCGTTGAACCCATCTGCAATGGCCGAACAATGGGGACAGCCGGCATTGTAACCCGGCCCGAACATAAAATGATACACAAGCAGTTGGGAGCGTCCTCGGAACAGGTCTGCAAGCGAGGCGCTCCCATCGTCGGTCTCGAACCGGTACTGCTTGTCGATGCGAACCCACGGCAGCTCCTGCCTCTGCCGCGCCAAATCATCGCTGCGCCGTGTGAGTTCCTTTTCCGCCTTGAGCAGTTCCAGCCGCGCTACGAGCCACTCATCGCGTGAAACTACTTTCGGCATTGCCTTCCTTTTCTTTTCGTTCATGTCTCCCTCGCTTCCTGATACCTGTGTTTCGACTAACGATTTCGTTCGTTCACCGATACGACGAATGAGCAAGTGAGGCAAGGACAGTCGTTTTGACCCCAAGAATCTCTCATGGTTTTAACCATGACACAGTGAATATCCAAACAGCGTTACGGCTGCTCAACAGCGATGTAAAACCGCATATTCGGTAATGGCGGCAAGTCATCACCCTGCAAAGCGCCATTTACCACCACAAAACTGATGTTGCGCTTTGTCCATTGCGCCACGGGCAAGGTCGGATTCGCCGAAACATATATTTCCAACTTCGGAACCCGAGCAGGATCGATGGTCGAGCCGTCTTTAGTTGCCACGCGCAGCCGAATAGCACCATTGGCCAGATGTTCCGGCGGGCCCAGGCGCAGCCGTGTTTTTCGCGCGAGGCTGCGATTACCGCCAGCCGCAATTGCGACCACACCGGCCAAATCGGCAGGGGCATGCAGTTGCAGAAAATTGTCCTGCCCCCAGGCGATCATTGTGCCGTCGGCGCGCAGCGCCAGGCTATGGTTGTCACCTGCAGCGATCGCCGTAACGCCGCTCTGCAGACCCGCGGGCAGATTCGTTTGACCAAACGTGTTTTGTCCCCACGCGAAGACTCGCCCATCATTGCGCAATGCAACGCTATGATATTTGCCGGCTGCGACGGCTACGACGTTGCTCAAGGGAAACGGTGGAATGCGTTGTCCAAAATCGTTATTGCCCCAGGTGCGCAAGGTGCCGTTGGACAGCACCGCAATGCTGTGTTCGAAGCCGGCGGCGATCGTCATGACGTTCGTGGTGTTCGATGGTACGAGAGACTGGCCGGCGTTCGTGTAACCCCACGCCACGACTGTGCCGTTCGAACGTAAAGCCAGTGTGTGATTCGCGCCCGCGGCAATTGCCGCCACGCCCGACAGTCCCGCCGGAATGTCCGTTTGCTTCAGATTGTTTCTTCCCCAGGCGACCACGGTGCCGTTGCTGGTAAGCGCAACGCTGTGCTGCATGCCCGCGCTGACTGCACGCCCGTTCGTGACCGACGTCGGCGAACTGGCTTGCCCAAACAGATTATCGCCCCAGCCGAATACGCGACCGTTGCGCAGCAAGACAAGATCGTGATATGCGCCCGCGGCCATGGAGGCAACATCAGTCAAACCGTCAGGGACACCAATATCGATTTGATCGGAACCGTTGAAGACCGGGTCCTCGCCCCACTGGACAATGGTGCTCTCGCCCGGTGATAGAACGTTGACCGTGAGCGTAGCCAACAGGCTGGTTACCGCGCCGTACTGGTTGGTCAGCACTACGCGATAACCGCCGGCATCATTGGTGCCGACGGGATTGAGGGTGTAAGTAGATTGATTCGCGCCGGGGATGTTTGCATTGGCTTTGCGCCACTGAAACGCAGTGGCATTCTCCGCCCCAACCCTGAAAGTAACACTGCCGCCCGCCAAAACGGTTTGGCTCTGTGGTTGTGCGGTAATCACCGGGACCGGAAACACCGTGAGCGTCGCAACTAAACTGGTCGCCATGCCAAATGCATTGGAAACAACGCAACGATAATCCCCAGCGTGATTTGTGGTAGCGGAGGAAATGTTATAGCTGGCGTTTGTCGCCGTGATGATGTTGGTGCCCTCTTTCTGCCAGCGGTATCGAATGGGGGCAGTGCCTTCTGCCGTCACGGTAAAAGTGGCGCTATCGCCGGCGATTACCTGTTGGCTGGTCGGTTGCCCGATGACGCCAGCGGGAACGTTGACGGTGAGCAAAGCGTTGGTGCTTTGGGCGGTGCCGACCGCATTGCCAACGACGATGGTGTAATTGCCGGCATCTCCTGGCTGCGCGCTCGCGATCGTATAACTGGCGTTCGTCGCATTTGGAATCGCGACGTTGTTCTGGCGCCATTGCAGGTTTAACGGGGTGCTGCCGGTAAAAGTCGCGTTGAAGGTCGTGCTTTGGCCGCGCAGGACAGTGCGCGGCGTCGGATGCGCTACGATTGCCGGCGGCGCCATGCGCAAGGCGACGGTGTGGGTGGCGCCGCCGGCAATCGCGATAATATTCGCCGTCCCAGGCGGGACAACGCTTTGGTTAAGTGAATTGTCTCCCCAGCAGAAAACGGTTCGGTCGCTTCGGAGCGCAATGCCATGGGCGGCACCAGCGGCGATCGCCACCACGCC
>DATENK010000439.1:0-11188 GCA_035275085.1 Verrucomicrobiia bacterium
GCGCCGGGATTGCCCCACGCATACAGCCCGATGGTCCCGATCGGAATGGTCCCGTCCGAAACGGCTCCGCCGAATAGCAGCGTCCCGTCCACGCGTACTTCGGTTTTTCCGTCCACAACCTTTACCTGGACTGCAAAGGGAACATTCACCAGGTAAGAGCCGGAATCCGCCGCCAAAGTTGTTTCCACACCATTGAGTTTGCGCAGCAGCTTGCGAAAACCGCGCTGCGCATCGAACTCCAGCTTGTAATAATTATTTGCGTCACGATACCGGAACAACAGCCCGATTCCGTCATCATCGCTCGACGTAAGCGTCGCCGTGAGTAGATAATCTCGCCAGCGATACGCCGTCGGATTGTCCCAGTAGGCAAAGGTTCCGGCACGATTGGCAACGGCCCCAGCCGTTGGCCCATAAATGTTAGACAATTGCAGCATCTTCCCGCCTGCGATCTGCCAATTAGACGGACCTTCAAAACTTCCTTCGTCCCGGACTGTCCAGCCAATCAGGCCCCCGGAATCGAATGTTTGATCCAGCAAGAGCGCGTGCACTTGCACGGGGCTACTTACGGCCGAAAATCCGCGCATGTCATGCGCGATGGCGGTCAGTGCGTACTCCCCTGGCGGCACATTGCTCCAAACAATATTGTAGGGAGGTCCTTGATGCGCCACACCGATCAGTTCCTCACCAGCAAAAAATCGAACGTCACGGACACCGTCTGCGTCGGAAGCGTTGGCCGACAAAGCGAGATTCGTCGCCAGAAAGGCTGTATTCGGAGCCGGCGCGGTAATGGTAACCGTCGGTGGACTGTTCGGCGGTGAGGGTACCACCTCCACGTCATCGAAGGTGACACCCGCGCTCTGCCAGCAATACAACCCCACGGTGCCAATCCCAGACGCGGCATTCGTCACAATCCCGCCAAACAACGGCTCGCCGTTGAGTGTGGCGTAAATCCGGTCATCCATAGCTTCCACGCTGACTCGCAAATCGGAATTCAACGGAAAGGTGCCGCTTTCCTCCGCGAGCAACAATTCGAACCCGCTGGTCAGGGCCATAAGGCGGTAAAACGAGTTTCGCCGGTCGAACTCCAGCTTGTAGTAATTCGCCGAGTCCTGGAACCAAAACAATAAGCCCACCGCATCTTCGTCAGCCGTCCGGAGGGTCGCGCGCATGATGTAATTGTTCCACCCAAGCGCTTCAGAGCGCGACCAATAGACATATGTTCCCTGCCGGTTTTCCGTCGCCAACGCATCGGGCCCGTAGATGGACGACGATTGATCGAGTTTCCCGGTCGGGGCGCGCCAAATCGATGGCGCATCGATCGTCCCTTCATCTACGATCTGCCAGCCGGGGAAATTCCGATCATCGAACGTCTCAAACAAATATGACAGCCGATGCGTGAATGAAGCGTTCGCGCCCGCCGCAATCAGGTTCGGCGACGCGGCGCGGTCGCGAATGTTGGAAACGTTGATGGTATACGTCGCCCCATCTTGCATGGCGCTGCCGAGCGTCAATACCACCGTTTTGCCATCCGCCAGCAAGGTCGCGCTCGTCACCAAAAAGCTGTTGACAAAATAATTCGCCGGATCGCGCGCGTTTTGTTCGTTCACCAGCTCGCTGAACCTTAGTACGATTTGATTACTCGGTCCGGCCGCGACAGCACTCACCAGCGTGGGCCGGACGGTATCCACATCATTGTCCTGCATCGTCACCGTGGCGGTATTCGAAACACTTCCCACGACATACCGTCCGTGCCACGGCTTGAACAGTCCCAGGTCCGGCACATCGAATTGGTTGTTCGTGTCCGACATCGAGGCGTCGAGGTAAGGCGAATACGTCTGCACCCTCAACCGATCGGCCGCCGGATCAAATTCCAGGATGCGCAAATAGCCGTTCCCACCATTCAATTGTCCGGAAAAATTCGCCGCAAGCTGCACGACTTTGTTTCCGTAATCGCCGACATCCACGCGGCGGCCTACCCCATGGCCTTCAGTGTGCCCGCTGAACACAAAGGCGATGTTCGCATGTCGTCTTACCAGCTTTTCCCAAACCTGCGCCGGCGCATTCTCGCGCCCGCGCTCGGGGATGACCGGAAGCGAGTCATCTTCGGTTACCCACGCATGCGTAAGCACAATCACTTTGCGCTGCGGATTCGCCGCCACGATTCGGTTGGCCCAATCCAAGACCGCGTCGCGGGGAATAAATTCCAGCGCCAGCACCATCCAATCCAGCCCGCCCGCCGAGAAATAATAATACGCGTTATCGAGTTTGTTGCTTTCAAAGGTGCCGCCGAATTCCGAACGACCGCGCGCTGCGGCGACTGGGAACGTCGTATTAAACCCGGCCGTTTGTGCCACCGGGCCGGACAGGCCGTCATGATCGCCAGGCACCACCGCAAAGGGAACCGGCAGTTGCAATTGCGCTTGCGCCAGCGCCCATTCGGCAGCCGAATTGCTCTCCGTGATATCACCGGTGTGTAACACGCACGCGATTTTCTGCAGATCCGCCTGCGATGTGATCCAACGCGTCTGCGCGTCCAGCATCCCAGGTGTGCCGCCCCCGGTCTGCCCAAGGTAAGTGCGGGTGTCCGGCAGCACCACCAGTCGAAAGAGAGCGGTGTTAGTCTCCAGCGTAAGCGTGAGGTTCTCAGGCCCTTCAACATCTGCGTCATCGATCGGGGTCACTGAAATTCCCATGCTCTGCTGCCCCGCCGGGATGACGACGGAGTTCGGCAGCCGCAGAAAGTCGCGGCCATTTTCCGCAGTGCCCGAAATGCGATAGAAAACGCGCAACGCGTCATTTGTCGGTCCGGTGCGGCGAACGTCGAACACCGTGGAGCTGGGCACAGCCTCGCCCAGAATCGAAGTGCGCGCCGAGAGGCTGACTTGGGGCGTGGCGTTCGTGGGAATGCCTTTGCGGATCGAAAAATAATCGCCAATGCTGCCGTTGTCACAAACGAGTCTCGCTTCCAGGTTCGGCCCATCGATGTCCAACAACAGGGATCCCAGTTTTCGTACGCCGCGAGCCATCACCGGATGCGTCATTCCGTAATCTCCCCGAACCACCCCGGCGTTTCCAGCCACCACACACACCGTGCCCGAGTGGGGCACCACGCCCAGGTTCGGTTTCACATATGCCCCGGTGTCATCCGGTTGGCCGCTGCCACCTTGAATGATGTATTCCGGCAAAAACGTGTCGCTTGTACCGTAGTGTCCGTCCACCATCATCGATCGTTCGTACCCGTGACTGTTACCGGACAAGATCAGGTCCACGCCGTAATCCTGCAGCACGGGCAACACATTCTGGCGCATGTCGATCATTTCGATCTCTATGGGTTCATCCGAGTCATGCGACCCCTTGCTGTAGGGCGGAGCGTGGAAGTAGGCGATCAGCCATTGTTTGGTGTTCGCTGCCAGATCCGCGCGCAACCATGTCACCATCGGGCCAGTCGGGGTACGGTCTGCAATGGTCGATTCCAAACACACAAAATGCACATTGCCGTAATTCCATGAATAGTATGACTCCGAGCCCGACGGCACTCCGCCGACCTCGCCATTCGTTGGAAAGTTGAAAATTCGAAAATACGGCATGTCCTGCGTGTACGTTTCATGATTGCCCATGCAGCTCCAAAGCACCGTTTGGGCGAGAGTCGGGCCAAACATGTCAAAGATCGTTGTTTGATATTCCGCATCGGCCCCGTTGTTGTACGCGTTGTCTCCCAGCAGGAGTGTCAAATCCGGTTTGTGGTCGCGCGTGTAATCCAGAAACGCCTCCCGCATGCTGGCCTCGCCATAATCGCCTGTTCCTGCGTCCCCGATCACCCATAGCCTTACGGGTTTGCTTTGCGGTGGGCTGGTGACAAAATAGTTTTCAGCCGAGGCTGGAAAGTTCGTTCCCGTCGCCCCCAGAGCATAATAATAGCGCGTGTCAGCCGTTAACCCCGTGATCCGCACCGCGTGGTCGCTTGCGATTTCAGAATCACTCGCGCTCAGGTTCAGGTTCGCCGCCGTCAGGCCATATCGCACCACCGAATTAGTTGGCCGATCTGTCCGCCAGCAAACGGTCATTGCGTTCGGCGCACCCGACTGCATATAGGGCCCGCGCACCACCTGCACTGTCCGTGTGGCGGGCCCGGGCGCAGCCGGCACAATCTGAATTCCATTCACCACCGCTCGCCGGGTATAGTCCGCAAACGATCTTTCCAAAACATCCAGCGTGAAATTGTCATTCGTCAAGCCGCGAAACCGCACATAATTTCCCGCGCTCGTGTTCAGTCCCAGGTTCGCCACTCCCCGCGCCTCCGCGAACTGCCCGCTGAACGTCGCATACGCCTGATCGCGCAGGAAAATGGAGTCCGTCCCAATGTGGAATTCCGTCAACCGGTCGAAGTTGCGATTGTCACTATCCGAATAAACAATCACGTCGTAAGCCGAAAACGGAATTTGGCTTACCTTCACAAAGCTCGGATTCACCGGGAACACCAGCGCGTTGTTAGCCAAATACGCGCGCATGAGCTCATGATCCGCCGAAAGCGTCACGTCAACCCCCGGTTCATCCGCCGGCCCGTTGAACTGAAATTGGACTGCCGCAAGCGTCAGGTTTCCGTTGCCATCCCGCAAGTTGGCTGTGCTTCCGTTTCCGGGACCGGTAGTCGGTACCACGTTGTTCCACTGGCTCTGCGGAACCACGCCGGCCAACTGAGCCGCAGCCAACGGATAATTCGTTCCACTCACGCCGCGGGAAAAATTTATCCCAATGGGCGACTGAACCGCCGCAACGGTCACTTTCAGGGGAGCGGTGGTGGACCGGCGCCCATCAGCGGCGTAACCAACGGCCGTGAGGAAGTGAATGCCCGGCGACGCGCCATTCCAATTGAACTGAAAGGGTGGCGCTGTATCGGAAGCGAGCAACGCCGGGCCATCGAAGAAATCAACGCGGCTGACGGTGCCAGTGCTGGCGAGCCCAACCGTCGCGCCGAAGACGAATGTCGCATTGTTTTGCGGTGACGAAAACCCGACCGCGGGTCCGGCCGCCGGCACAAACGACCAACTCGTAAGCCGCGCGTTCAACAGCGCGCCGTCGGCCGTGAAACCGATCCATGCCTGCCCATTCTCGAGATTGATCAGCTTCGACAAATCACAACGCACTTCCAATCGTGGCACATTCGTGCTGTCGAGAAATACCTGGAGCCGCCCCGGCCGGTAATGGATCGTCGCCACATGGAGGTTGCCGTCGATTAGTTCTGCGAGGCTTGAAGCGCTGGCGCCCAGCGATGCGCTGTGGCTTGCAAGATTTGGGTACGCGCCTCGCGTTTGGAGACTGATGTGTCCGGCTGCAAGGTCCACGTGCTCGGGGTTTCTGCGCGCATCAAATTCAATAGCGACAGAATTGGCGACTCCTTCGTATCCCAATCCTTTGCCGCCCGCGCCTACCGCAGTCACCGGATTGTTCTGGATCACGAATGCAAATCCTTCCCGGGTGCCGCTCGGAATTTGAAACGCGAATGCCGTGCTGAACCCAGCCTCTAAAAACGCTTTGTTCTGGTACCATGCGCCCGCCGACCGGAACTCCCGCGCCCCTCCCATATCAATCCCGCCACCCTGGACCGCTGCCGCGCCGTGAAGCAACAACCCGGAAGTGTTCGTAAATTGCGGAAACGAAAAATTAACAGGCTGACCCTGCACACAACACAAGGTCAGCCAAAAACTCAAAATCCATCCCAACCCAGCACATTTACAAACCCGAGAAGAACGGACTTTTTTACTCACACCGACACGGACCGGCACCTTCTTATAAAACCAAATTCTGCCGCCAAGCGCAAACTCATAAACCCGTGAAAATCAGGTATTTTCATCGGATTTTCCCTTACGGACATTGCGTTTTGCCGTATAGCGGGCTTCCAATCGGCCGTTCGAAAGCTCCAGCCGCAGACGGCTATTGACAACCCTCCGGTCACCCCTGACAAAGGGGGCGATGACCAGCGTGTTGCAAAACCAAGTGGCAGTAGTCACCGGAGCAGGGCGGGGGATCGGACGGGCTATTGCTCTTCGCTTTGCGAATGCCGGTGCGGACGTCGTTTGTGTTTCCCGCACCGCCGAAAACTCTGAGAAGGTCGCCGGCGAAGTGCGCGCTCTCGGCCGCAAGGCGTGGGCCCACGCCGTCGACGTTGCCGACGCCAAGGCCGTGGAAGCTACCGCCGACAGGATCCTGAGTGAGGCTGGGCGCGTCGACATTTTAATTAACAACGCCGGGATCACGCGCGACGGTTTGCTCATGCGCATGTCCGAAGCGGATTGGGACGCGGTACTCGACACGAATCTCAAAGGCGCGTTCATTTTCACCAAAGCATTCTCGCGTGCGTTCCTGAAACAACGCTCCGGCCGCATTATTAATATTAGCTCCGTCATTGGTCTCATCGGCAACGCCGGCCAATGCAATTACGCCGCGAGCAAATCGGCGCTCTTCGGATTCACGAAATCCATCGCCCGCGAGCTCGGTTCGCGCGGTGTTACTGTAAACGCGATCGCACCCGGGTTTATCGAAACGGACATGACAGCGACGATGGCACCGGAGATGCGCGCCGAATTGCTGAAAAAGATTCCGCTGAACGCGCTTGGCCATCCGGAGGACATCGCCGAGGCTGCTCTGTTCCTTGCAGGTCCTTCCGGGCGTTACATTACCGGACAGGCGCTCACCGTTGATGGCGGCATGGTAATGTAAATTCCTCTGGACACCGCTGGCGGCTGCCGTTAGACAAGTCCCGGCAAATGCCGAAAAGAACGAAAAAAGCGCGCAGAATCATGGGTCGAATCGGGCTTGACCGGCTTTTTGAAACTGGCATACAGAGACAAACAACCTGAAATGGAGTGACCATGGGTGCAGAAAAATCAATTGAGCAAAGAGTAAAAGACATTATTGTGGAACAACTTGGCGTCAGCGCGGATCAAGTGACCCCCGAGGCCAAGTTCATTGAAGATTTGGGCGCTGATTCGCTCGACACCGTGGAACTGGTGATGGCTCTGGAAGAAGAATTTGGGCAGGAGATTCCGGACGAGGAAGCCGAGAAGCTCCAGAGTGTTGGCGATGTCATCAAGTATATCGAGGACTCGCAGCGCAAGTAGTCGCTCAGCTTCGGGGGCAGCCGGCTGTGGTCAGCTTAGCTGCCCCATTTAGTTTTTATGGCCAACAACTGGACAGAGCGGCGGGTGGTCATCACCGGCATAGGCATCGTTTCACCTCTTGGAAACGATATCGACACCTTGTGGACGAATCTCGTCGCCGGGAAATGCGGTGTCGACAAAATCACGCATTTCGATGCGTCGCAATTCGATACGCAGATCGCCGCCGAAGTGCGCGACTTCAATCCCGCCGCGTCGTTTCCGTCGCCCAAAGAAGCCCGACGCACAGACCGCTTTGCCCAGGTTGGTATTTATGCGGCGCATCACGCGCTCCTTAATTCCGGGCTCGACCTCGAAAAAGCTAATCGCGATGAAATCGGCGTCTTCATCGGCTCCGGCATCGGTGGCCTCCAAACTACTGAGGAACAGCATCGCGTACTCTTGAACAAAGGCCCTGACCGCCTCTCTCCATTCATGATTCCCATGCTCATCCTGAACATGGCCTCCGGCCTGTTCTCGATGTACTACAAACTGCGCGGCCCGAACGTCGCCACCTGCTCTGCCTGCGCCACCGCGAATCATGCCATCGGCGAAGCGTGGCGCAGCTTAAAAATGGGGGCTGCGCAGGTCATGTTCGCCGGCGGTACTGAGGCCACGATCACCGCCCTTGGGATCGGCGGTTTCTGCGCCATGAAAGCCATGAGCACCCGCAACGACGATCCGCAGCACTCCTCTCGTCCTTTTGATCTCGAACGCGACGGCTTTGTTATGGGCGAAGGTGCCGGTGTTCTGGTGCTCGAAGAACTGGAGCACGCGAAAGCGCGCGGCGCTCGCATTTATTGCGAACTTGTTGGCTACGGTAACACCGCCGACGCCAATCATATGACCGCTCCTGCTCCCTTTGGCGAAGGCGCTGCCCGGTGTATGAAGATGGCCCTCCGTTCCGCGGAACTGAACCCGGCCGATATCGATTACATCAACGCCCACGGCACGTCCACACCGCAGGGCGACATCGCAGAGACCCAGGCCATTAAAACCGTTTTCGGTGATCATGCCCGTAAACTCGCGGTCAGCTCTACCAAAGGCGCCACCGGCCACATGCTCGGCGCCGCCGGCGCTGTCGAAATGGCCATCTGCGCAAAAGCGATCGAAACTCAGACCGCTCCGCCAACCATCAACCTCGAGAAGCCCGATCCGCAGTGCGACCTCGATTACGTCCCTCATACCGCACGTGAGATGAAAATCAACGCCGTCGCCAACAACTCCTTCGGGTTCGGTGGTCATAACGCCTGCCTCCTCGCTCGTAAATTCACGGCGTAGCCGCCCTTCTTCGCGTTCCTGGCGGAAAAGGCTTGAGGCCGATCTTCCGCGCCACGCACACTCCACCAGCATGAGCTTTCCGTCCCTTGTCGAAGCTAAACGAGACGGGAGGACATTAAGCGCCGAGGAGATTCAGCAGATCATCCGGGAGTTCACAGCAGAAAAAATCCCGGACTATCAAATGGCTGCGTTGCTCATGGCCATTTACTTTCGTGGCCTGGATCGCCGCGAGACGCGCGATTGGACTCTCGCCATGCGCGACTCCGGTCAGACGTTGCGCTTTCCTGCAGACTCGCGCCCGCTCGCGGACAAGCATTCAACCGGCGGGGTGGGGGACAAAGTTTCGCTTCCGCTTGCGCCACTGCTCGCAGAACTTGGCTTTCGCGTTCCCATGATTTCCGGACGCGGCCTCGGCATCACCGGCGGAACGCTTGACAAACTCGAATCAATCCCGGGCTTTCAGACCCACGTCACATCCGATCGCATCATTCAGCAGGTGCAATCCATTGGCTGCGTGATCTGCAGCCAGACAACAAAAATGGCGCCTGCCGACAAGCGCCTTTACGCCCTCCGTGATGTTACCGGGACAGTTCCGTCCATTCCGTTGATCACTGCGTCTATTCTTTCCAAAAAGCTGGCCGAAGGACTTCAGGCATTAGTCCTCGACGTCAAGTTCGGCCGCGCCGCGTTCATGCGAACCCGTGAGGAGGCCACGCAACTCGCTGATTCAATGGTGCAACTGGGCACTCAATGCGGTCTTCAAGTCCATGCTCTCTTAAATCCTATGGACGTCCCTCTCGGCCGCGCCGCGGGCAATTGGGTCGAGGTCAAAGAATCCGTCGAGTGCCTTGAAGGTTGCGGCCCCGATGACCTCCGCGATCTGGTCGTCGAATGCGCTGCGCACCTCCTCGTCCTCACAGACAAGACGCCGAAAATCGAAGCTGGCCGTGCTCGAGCCGCCGATTGCCTTAAGTCCGGGACCGCTTACAAGCGATTTCGGCTCATGCTCGAAGCCCAGGGCGCGAACTTGTCTGCATTCGATAAAAAGCTGAACCAATCCGTTCCTGCACTCGAACTTCGCTGCGACCGCGCCGGCCGTGTCACGGATTGCAACGCCCGCACCATCGGTGAAGTTATCCGTGATCTCGGTGGTGGCCGTACTGATAAAGACGCGACGATCAATCACGACATAGGCCTCGACCAAATCGCGAAGCCGGGCGACTCTGTCGAGAAAAGCTCCATCCTCTGCCGGATTCATGGACTTCGCGAACTCCCCGCAAACGTTCGGTCCAATCTTCTAAGCGCGTTCGCGGTCGACGGTGTATATTTGCCATCGACATGATGAAGAGTTGGTGGGTTCTCTTCTTTAGTGCGATTTTGGGCCACTGCCAACCCGTCTGGCTTACCGGCGTGAACCTCGCCGGCGCGGAATTTGGCGAGAACACTCTTCCTGGCACGTATAATCAAAACTACATCTACCCAACGAGTTCCGAAGTGGACTATTTCTTGAGCACAAAGCCATTCTTCCCTGCCAGTCCGATGATTTGTGAATTCAACGGCCAGAATGCAGCGAGCTAAATAAGCGCCAGCGCTCGCAGGATGAAGTAGCGGAACCCAAACGAACTTACGGCGCGTCGCGCCAGCCGGTTTCGTCGATTCGGTGCAGCTCATGCTGAATGTTTGTGCCCTGATAAAATGAAAGCCAGCCGCGCACTACTTGCGTTTGGCCTGGAACGCAATCCGGGAACTTCGGATCGGAGTGCAGGCACGGCACGGGCGCGTTCGCCCATGGTTTGTGACAGGGCACCCACGCCGTGATGATCCAACGTTGCCCGTCGGCAGATTTGCACGCGACGTAAGGATTTTCGAATACCTTGTTGTCGTTGGTCTGTTGCTCGAAACCTTTCGCGCCCTTTAGCATCACGCAATTCTGCACGCGCAAGTCGCGCAATGTTTCGGATGTCCCATTCGTCAGCCATAAACGCATGCGAACCGCGTCGGGCGACGGAATAACTTTTGCGCGAAATCCGATCTTGTTGGGCAGTGTGCGTGCGATTTCGAGCGAGCCATCGGGATTGCGTTGCCATTCGAGTTTACGCAGCTCGATATCCTGTTTCGTCCAGATCGTCGGCACGTGCGTATGCGCCAGATAGGTCAGACCGAGATTCGACCAGATCGCTTCGGGCACATCCACCACCACGTAGCTGGACGGATCCCAGGGCGTGAACACACTCACTTTTGTCTCGCGTTGCGGATTGATGGCACCCTCGAGAAAACCGATGCGCGGATGACGACCACCGGGATAAGGCAGAACTTGTGAGATGGATCGCGGAATGTTTTTTATCTTCGCGGCGAGTTCGTTCGTATTGAGGCCCGTCACCTCGCTCATCTCGGCCAGCGAGTAATTGTGCGCAAGCATGTTGCCCATCCAGAAGCGAAGGTCCGCGTCGTTCCTGGGCGGACGCGACTCAGCAAGCAGAAGCCAGAGCACGACAAACATCACGTCTTGTGCGCAACGAGGATCAGTCGCTCGGCACCAAGCGCGAAGGGTTGACGCTCGAGCGAACCGAACGTTTCAATGGTGTCAAGACCGTGCGCCGCGAGCATGCGCCGAACTTCCGCCAGCGTGTAGAAATGGTGCCACATCATATGCACCTCCTCCTTCCCGCCGCGGACAAACGTCCCCTTCGTTTCCAGACAACTCTCAGAGGCAAGGTAAGTGTTCTCGACTGTGAACTTGATGTCCCCAATCT